>NZ_JBFAHW010000030.1:0-105028 GCF_040654355.1 Streptomyces sp. NPDC050704
GACGGAACGTTCCGTCGGCGGGCGTCTGAGGGTCGTAAACCAGTCAGGTCAGTGAATCCCGGTTCAGTGGATGATCCCGGTCCGAAGGGCCACCGCCACCATGCCGGCGCGGTCACCCGTGCCGAGCTTGCGGGCGATGCGGGCGAGGTGGCTCTTGACGGTCAGCGCGGACAGGCCCATCGAGACGCCGATCGCCTTGTTCGACTGCCCCTCCGCCACCAGCCGGAGTACCTCGACCTCGCGGCCGGACAGCTCGCGGTAGCCGCCCGGGTGGCCGGGGGAACCCGGGGGGCGGCGGTGCATACGGGCGGCGGCCGAGCCGATGGGGGCGACGCCCGGCCTGGTGGGGAGCCCGATGTTGTTGCGGGTGCCGGTGACCACGTAGCCCTTGACGCCGCCCGCGAGGGCGTTGCGCACGGCGCCGATGTCGTCGGCGGCGGACAGGGCCAGGCCGTTCGGCCAGCCCGCCGCGCGGGTTTCGGAGAGGAGGGTGAGGCCGGAGCCGTCAGGGAGGTGGACGTCTGCGATGCAGATGTCCCGGGGGTTGCCGATGCGGGGACGAGCCTCCGCGACGGACGAGGCCTCGATCACGTCGCGAACACCGAGCGCCCACAGGTGGCGGGTGACGGTGGAGCGCACGCGGGGGTCGGCCACGACCACCATGGCGGTGGGCTTGTTCGGGCGGTAGGCGACCAGGCTTGCGGGCTGCTCGAGGAGAACGGACACCAGGCCTCCTGGGGTGGGGACGGGGACCGGCTGTGGGGATGAAGCCGGGACGAACCGTGCTTTCAAGGTCACAGAGGTCTTCGGCATCAAACCCGTCGGGCTTTAGAGAATGATCACGATTTGGTGAGTAACAATGCGTGCAATTCGGACGGGCGATCGATCATCCGAAGATCGAAACGAGTTCGCTCCGCTTCGTTACGCGGCTGAAAGTGGTCGTATCGATAAAGAGGTAGGCCTGTTGGAGTGAAGGTGTGGGGGGTGCTGGGGAGGTGGTTCGGCTGACCGTCGTGGGGGTTGGGCGCGCAGTTCCCCGCGCCCCTTTCGGGGCATGGGGAAGGCCCGCGCTCCTGGTGGGGCGCGGGCCTGTTGGTGGTGGGGGGCTTGGGGTTAGCGGGAGTTGGGGCCTCGGCGTTGGGGGAGGGTGACCACGGTGGCCTCGGTGGGGGGTGCTGGGGGGAGGCCCGCGATCTGGGCCAGGAGGTCGCACCAGGAGGCCAGGTGGGACGCCGTGTCCGGGACTCCGCCCACGCCCTCTCGGGGGGTCCAGGAGGCGCGGATCTCGATCTGGGAGGTGGGGGGGCGTTCCGAGAGGCCGCCGAAGTAGTGGGAACTCGCACGGGTGACGGTGCCGCTGGGCTCGCCGTACGACAGGCCGCGGGCCTGGAGCGCGCCGGTCAGCCAGGACCAGCAGACGTCCGGGAGCAGTGGGTCCGCGGCCATCTCGGGTTCCAGCTCCGCACGGACCAGGGTCACCAGGCGGAAGGAGCCCTGCCAGGCGTCGTGCCCGGCCGGGTCGTGGAGCAGGATGAGGCGGCCGTCCGCCAGATCCTCGTCGCCGTCGACGACCGTGGCCTCCAGCGCGTACGCGAACGGGGCGAGCCGTCGAGGCGGCTTCGTCGGGTCGATCTCGATCTGCGGCCTCAGCCGCGCGGACCTCAGCGCCTCGACGGCGGCCCGGAAGGGCAGCGGAGCCGTCTCCATCGCTTCCCGCTCCCCCTCCTTCGCATCGTCCATTCCGCCAGCGCCGTCCGACAGTCGTCCCTGAGCCGCAGCCATGCGGGGAAGATTAAGGGGAACAGGGCCTTCGCGCAGGGAGAGACACCCCTGCCTCCGGCGGTTATGCGGGAACGGGTTGGTTTTGCCGTGTTCGTGTGGGTGCCGTGAGTGTGTGTGGGCGTGCGCGGTTCGTCTGGGGTGGGTTCGTTCTGGGGCGGCTGCGGGGCTTCTTGGGTTGCTCGCGCAGTTCCTCGCGCCCCTTCGGGGGCGCGCCCCTTTCGGGGCGCTGCCCCCGGGGGTTGGGTGTCCGTGCGGCGTGCGAGACTTTTTGGTGTGAGTGCCAATGACCGCCCCACGGGCCAGCAGCCGACAGCCACGTACGACTCCACGTTTCTCAAGGCGTGCAGGCGTGAACCCGTGCCGCACACGCCGGTGTGGTTCATGCGTCAGGCGGGGCGTTCGCTGCCCGAGTACCTGAAGGTGCGCGAGGGCATCGCCATGCTGGACTCCTGCATGCGGCCCGAGCTGGTCGCCGAGATCACGCTCCAGCCGGTGCGCCGGCACAACGTGGACGCGGCGATCTACTTCAGCGACATCGTCGTGCCCCTGAAGGCCATCGGTATTGATCTGGACATCAAGCCGGGTGTGGGTCCGGTCGTCGAGAAGCCGATCCGCAGCCGGGCCGATCTCGCGCAGTTGCGCGATCTGACGCCCGACGACGTCTCGTACGTCACCGAGGCGATCGGTCTGCTGACGCGTGAGCTGGGTCCGACGCCCCTCATCGGTTTCGCGGGCGCGCCCTTCACCCTCGCGAGCTACCTCGTGGAGGGCGGCCCGTCCCGCAACCACGAGCACACCAAGGCGCTCATGTACGGCGACCCGGAGCTGTGGGCCGACCTGCTCGACCGGCTCGCGGAGATCACGGCGGCCTTCCTGAAGGTGCAGATCGAGGCGGGCGCCAGTGCCGTCCAGCTCTTCGACTCGTGGGTCGGCGCTCTCGCTCCCGCCGACTACCGCCGCTCGGTGATGCCGGCCTCGACCAAGGTGTTCAAGGCCGTCGAGGGGTACGGCGTCCCGCGCATCCACTTCGGCGTCGGCACCGGTGAACTGCTCGGCCTCATGGGCGAGGCGGGCGCGGACGTCGTCGGCGTCGACTGGCGCGTCCCGCTCGACGAGGCGGCCCGCCGGGTCGGCCCGGGCAAGGCGCTCCAGGGCAACCTCGACCCCGCGGTGCTCTTCTCCACCCGCGAGGCCGTGGAGGAGAAGACCCAGGAGATCCTCGACGCCGCCGCGGGCCTGGAGGGCCACGTCTTCAACCTCGGCCACGGAGTCCTGCCGTCCACGAACCCGGACGCGCTGACCCGGCTCGTGGAGTACGTCCACACGCGGACCGCCCGCTAGGGGTCCTCGCGCATTCGTTGGACGCGCCGCGAGCCGAACACATACGTTCGAGAACATGGCCACCCCTCGCCGGCGCTTGATCATGCTCGATGCCCTGGCCGCACTGGGGTTCGTACTGGTCCCGCAGATGGCGGTGGTTCGGCCGGCCATCGACGGTGAGGTGAGCGGCAGCACCGTATGGCTGCTGTCGCTGAGCACCGCGCTGCCGTTGGTCGCCCGGCGGCTGTGGCCCGTGCCGGTCTTCGGGTTCGTCCTGACCGCCGCGTGCGCGGCGCTCACGGCCGGTGTCGGACCGGCCCCGTTTCTCGCCGCCGCCTACGCCCTGTACACGGTGGCCACGACGAGGAGGCGGCAACCGCGGCTGTCCGCCGCTTTCATCGCGGGACTGTGCGTCGTGGGCGCGGCCCTGCTCACGGTGACCGGGGGGCAGAACCACCAGGGCGGGACCAAGGCCGTGCAGGTCGTGTTCGGACTGCTCGTGCTGGGCGCCACCTGGGCGGCGGGGTCGGCCGTCAGGGAGCGCCGGGAGAGCACGCGGCGCGCCATCGAGCATGCGGCCGAGCAGGCGAAAGTCGAAGAACGCCTCCGCATCGCCCGTGACATCCACGACGTCGTCACGCACAGCGTGGGCCTGATCGCGGTCAAGGCCGGTGTCGCCAACCACGTGGCCGCCACCCGCCCCGAGGAGGCGCGGGAAGCCCTGACGGTGATCGAGGAGGTGGCCCGCGGTGCGCTGCGCGACATGCGGGCCACCCTCAAGGTGCTGCGCAGGGAGCAGGAGGACGGCGCCCAGGACCTCCGGCCGGCTCTGGGGCTGTCGGACCTGCCCGCGCTGGTCCGGACGGCCGAGGCGGCGGGTGTACGCGTCGATCTGCGGTCCCGGTGCGCGGAGGAGCCTCCGGACGGTGTCGCGCTGTCCGCGTTCCGGGTCGTCCAGGAGGCGCTGACCAATGTCGTCAAGCACGCCGCACCGACCCGCTGCCGGGTGCGTCTCACCGCGGAGTGGGGCACGTTGACGATCGAGGTGGCCGACGAGGGCCCCGGACCGGGGCAACGGCCGACCGTGCCCGGTGGCGGTATGGGCCTCGTCGGGATGAAGGAGCGGATCGCCGCCCACGGCGGCACCCTCAGCGCCGGACCACAACCGGGCGCGGGTTTCCGGGTCCTGGCGACGCTGCCGTACTGAGCCGTACTGAGCCGTACAGAGCCGGACTCGTTCGCAAGTATGACCTCGGCCCGCGAAGGCCGTCCGGTAGTCCCAGACCCGGGACCGATGTGGGCGGTGGGCGTGCTCGACGAGACTCACCAGGTGATCGACGTCCAGAACTTGACCAAGCGGTACGGGCGGCACACCGTCGTGGACGGCCTCACCTTCAGGGTGCGGTCAGGGGCCGTCACCGGGTTCCTGGGACCCAACGGAGCCGGGAAGTCCACGACCATGCGGATGATGCTGGGGCTCACCCGCCCGGACGCCGGATCCGCAAGCATCGACGGCCGTGCCTACCACGAACTGCGGTATCCGGCCCGGCACGTCGGCGCCCTGCTGGAGACATCGGTCCCGCATCGCGGCCTGACCGCCGCCGACCATCTGCGGTGGCTCGCGCAGAGCAACCGGATCGCCCGGCAACGGGTCGGAGAGGTCCTCGAACTGGTCGGCCTCACGGGAGAGGCCCGGCGGCGCGTCGGCACCTTCTCTCTCGGTATGGGACAGCGGCTCGGTCTGGCCGCGGCCCTGCTCGGCGACCCGCCCGTCCTGGTGCTCGACGAACCGGTCAACGGCCTCGACGCGGAGGGAATCCGGTGGCTGCGGGAACTGCTGCGCTCGATGGCCACCGAAGGCCGGACCGTCCTCGTCTCCAGCCACCTGATGACCGAGATGTCCATGGTCGCGGACCAGCTGATCGTCATCAGCCGCGGGCGGCTTCTCGCGGAGACCAGCATGCCGGACTTCATCCGACGCCACGGCCGGACATACGTACGCGTGCGGACCCCGGAACCCCTGCGGCTCCACAGGGAACTGGAACAGAAGCGAGCCGCGCCGAGGTTCGCGCCGGACGGCAGCCTGGAAGTCGACGGCATGCCGGCGGCCGAGATCAGCCGGCTGGCCGCGGCGGGCGGGTTCTCGCTCGAAGAGCTGAGCACCCACACAGGATCTCTTGAGGACACCTTCCTCAAGCTCGTCGGCAACGGAGGAAGCGACACCCATGTCTGAGACGGTCGCGGCCATCCGGGCTGAGTTCACCAAGCTGCGAGGCGTCCGCGGCACGTTCGTCGCTCTGCTGCTGTTCGTCCCCCTCAGCGTCCTCATCGGCGCTCTGGGCGGCTGGTCGGCGAAGGGCGCGATCGAGTCCGACAGCCCCGGACTCCGCTCCGACTTCACTCCCGAACAGGCCGGCCTGGACGGCATCCTCTACGGCCAACTCGCCCTGATCGTGTTCGGAGTGCTCATCGTCTCCAGCGAGTACACGTCGGGCATGATGCGGGTCTCGTTGCTCGCCGTGCCCCGGCGCGGCCGGCTCTACGCGGCGAAGGCGGCCGTCACCGCTGTCGCCGCCGCGGCCGTCGCGATCCCTGTCACCGTCGCCGGCTACCTGGTCACCCAGCTCGCCCTCGGATCCCACGGAGCCTCGATCGACGCGAGCGGTGTGCCCGGTGCCCTGGCCGGCGCCGTGGTGTATCTGACGCTGATGAGCCTGTTCGCGGCGGGTACGGCCGCGATGGCCCGCGGCGCCGTCGTCCCGCTGGCCGTCCTGCTCCCGCTGGTGCTCGCCGGGTCCCAGATCCTGTCCGTCGTCGGAGCGACGAAGGAGATGGTCCGGTACTTCCCCGACCGGGCCGGCACGCGGATGCTCACCGTCGCCTCGCAGGACGCGTACACCGGATTCGCGGTGCTGCTCGGGTGGACCGTGGCGGCGCTGGCCGCCGGCTACTTCCGGCAGCGTCGCTGGGACGCGTGACGGGACATGCATGTGTTCCCGGACAGGTCCCGGGCCGATGGCTGCTTGCGTCCTCAACAGCGCATGGTGTCAAAGCAGTTGAGACGGCCTGGCTGCTAAAGTAGTGGATCTTGATGCCCCGATGGCCTGATGGCCCGATGAACCAGCGTGCGAGGAATGCGGAATGGCTGAGGCGGTCCGGGTGCTGATCGCGGACGATCAGGCCCTGTTGCGCGGAAGCTTCCGTGTCCTCATCGACGCGACACCCGGGATGAAGGCGATAGGCGAGGCGGCTGACGGCGCCAGGGCGGTGGAACTCGCCCGGGAACTCAAACCGGACGTGGTCCTGATGGATCTGCGTATGCCCGTCATGGACGGCATCGCGGCCACCCGGGAGATCTGCTCCGACGAGACGATGGCCGGCGTACGGGTACTGGCCCTCACGATGTTCGACATGGACGAGTACGTCTACCCGGCCCTTCAGGCGGGCGCGAGCGGATTCATGCTGAAGGACGCCTCCCCGGCCGACCTGGTCTCAGGCATTCGCGTCATCGCCACCGGGGAGGGGGTACTGGCACCCACGGTCACGCGCCGCCTCATCGCGAGCTACTCCCGCAGCGACGAACGGGCCCGGCCGGTCCCGCGGCTCGTCGGGCTCACCAAGCGGGAGCAGGAGGTGCTCGTGCTGATCGCGAACGGCTTGTCGAACGCCGAGATCTCCGGGCGACTGGTGATCAGCCTGCCCACTGTGAAAACCCATGTGAGCAGCCTCCTCGCCAAGCTGCAGGCCCGCGACCGCGCCCAACTGGTGATCATCGCCTATGAGAGCGGCCTCGCCGAGCGTGGGATGCCGACCTGACCGTTGGTACGGCCCGACCGTCTCACCGGGCCCGCCGCGCCCGCCTGCCGAACAGCAGGCCGCGCGGCTCCGGCGGGGGTGGTGTGCCGGGCCGCAGCGGCCAGGCGAGGAGCATGCCGGCCAGGAAACCGACCACATGGGCGACGTACGCGACGGTGCCGGCCTCCGAGACGCCGGCGCCCGACGAGTACACCGCCTGGAGGACGAACCAGGAGCCCAGCACCGTCCAGGCGGGCAGGCGCAGTGGCAGGAAGATCAGGAACGGGACCAGGACCCATACCCGGGCCTTCGGATAGAGGACCAGATAGGCGCCGAGGACCCCGGCGATCGCACCCGACGCGCCGATCAGCGGGTCGGTCGAGTCGGCGTTGACGAGGGCGAAGCCGTACGCCGCCGCGTAGCCGCAGGCCACGTAGAACAGCAGGTAGCGGACGTGGCCGAGGCGGTCCTCGATGTTGTTGCCGAAGATCATCAGGAACAGCATGTTGCCCAGCAGGTGCAGCCAGCTGCCGTGCAGGAACATCGCCGTGAGGGCCGACAGCGGGGGCGACTTGTCGTAGTCGGGCGGGCCGACCAGGCAGCCCGGACCCTGCGGGCCCACACCCACGTCACCGGTCGGCACGACGGTCGGCGTCCCGCCGTGGATCAGCTCCCGGGGCACCGCCGCCCACTGGTCCAGGAACGCCTGGAGATGGCACAGCTGTGCGAGGCCGCTCTCGCCCGTGATCGAGCCGGCCACACCGGGTGTGCGCAGGAAGACGAGGACGTTGGCGGCGATCAGCGCGTACGTCACGTACGGCGTGCGACGTACCGGGTTGACGTCGTGTACGGGGATGACCACGAGGGGATCCTGCCCCGGTATCGGTGACTCTGAACGACTCTGAACGGGGGCGGGTGCGGGTGCGTATGTCTCGGTAAGCGCCCGTGATCCAAGCAACACGCAACACGTGAGGAACAGGTCATGAACGACCGAGTCACTCAGCCGATGATCGCCACGCCGGACGGAGAGGCGGAACTCGCCCTCGTGGTCAGGCTGTCGTGGGAGGACGTGGCCGCGCTCGGCCAGGAAGCGGGGCGGCTGGCTGCCAGCATGCAGCGGCCGGTGACGCTGGACGAGGCGGCGAGTCATCGTCTGCGGGGGCGCTCCGCGGGTACTCATGCTCGGCCTCAGGCGGCGCCGCCGCAGCAGCAGCCGGCGGCCGTGTCGGGGCCGCAGCCGGCTGTCTCGGCGGTTTCGTCGCTGACGCGGTCGCCCGGGGAGCAGGCTCGGCAGGCCATAGAGAAGATCAACGGGTCTACTCCTGGGAGTGCGCAGGGGGCTTGAGCGGGTTCGTTGGCTGCGGGCGGGTGGGGGCTGGTCGCGCCCACGCGGCGGAGCCGCACAATGTCACAGCCCCGCGCCCCTGAAGGGCTGCGCCCCTTACGGGGCGCTCGCCCGTACCGCTGTTACCGCCTTGCGGGCCGCTACCAGGATGGGGTCCCAGACCGGGGAGAACGGTGGGGCGTAACCGAGGTCCAGGGCTGTCATCTGTTCCACCGTCATGCAGGCGGTGAGGGCCACGGCGGCGATGTCGACGCGCTTGCCCGCGCCCTCACGGCCGACGATCTGTACGCCCAGGAGGCGGCCGGTGCGGCGTTCGGCGAGCATCTTCACCGTCATGAGGTCGGCGCCCGGGTAGTAGCCCGCGCGGCTCGTCGACTCGATGGTGACCGTCTCGAACTGGAGGCCCGCCCGGCGCGCGTCCTTCTCGCGCAGTCCGGTGCGGGCGATCTCCAGTTCGCAGACCTTGCTGACCGCCGTACCGACGACACCCGGGAACGTGGCGTAGCCGCCGCCGACGTTCGCGCCGATCACCTGCCCGTGCTTGTTCGCGTGGGTGCCGAGGGCGATGTGGCGTTCGCGGCCCGAGACCAGGTCGAGGACCTCCACGCAGTCGCCGCCCGCCCAGATGTTCTCGTGGCCGCGCACCCGCATCGCCAGGTCGGTCAGCAGGCCTCCGCGCTCGCCGAGCGGCAGTCCCGCGGCCTCGGCGAGGGCGGTCTCGGGGCGTACGCCGATGCCGAGGACCACCACGTCCGCCGGGTACTCGGCGTCCTCCGTGGCGACCGCGCGGACCCGGCCGTCCTCGCCGGTGAGGATCTTGGTGACCTCGGCGTCGTTCACCATCGTGATGCCCAGGCCCTCCATGGCCTCGTGCACCAGCCGGCCCATGTCGGGGTCGAGCGTCGACATCGGCTCCCGGCCGCGGTTGACGACCGTCACCTCGTACTCGCGGTTGATCAGCGCCTCGGCCATCTCCACGCCGATGTAGCCCGCGCCGATCACCACGGCGCGCCGTCCGGGCGTGCGGGCCAGCGTGTCGAGGAGGGCCTGCCCGTCGTCGAGGGTCTGCACGCCGTGCACCCCGGGGGCGTCGATGCCGGGCAGCGGCGGCCGGACCGGGTGCGCGCCCGTCGCGATCACGAGCTTGTCGTACGAGGCCCACGCCTCGGCCCCGGACTCCAGGTCACGGGCGCGTACGCGGCCGCCATCGAGGTCGAGTTCCGTGACCTCCGTACGCATCCGCAGGTCGATCCCGCGCTCCCGGTGCTCCTCCGGAGTCCGCGCGATCAGCTGGTCCCGGTCCGAGACGTCACCGCCGACCCAGTAGGGGATGCCGCAGGCCGAGTAGGAGGTGAAGTGGCCCCGCTCGAACGCCACGATCTCCAGCTCGTCGGGGCCCTTCATACGGCGGGCCTGGGATGCGGCGGACATGCCCGCCGCATCCCCTCCGACGACCACCAGGCGCTCTTTCGTACGGCTCACACGGCTCATGCTCATACGAACACGCTACGTGGGCCGGTCATTTCGGTCCTGGACGGTCATTCTCAGCCGTGTCAGTCCTGGTCGTCGCCCTCTCCCCGTACCGGCGGGGCCACCGGCAGCGAGCCCGTACCCGCGCCCGCGCCCGGGGTCGCCGCGACCGGGCGCCGGGGTGTCCGGTCGCGCAGGAAGCGCACCCACAGGAACAGCAGCAGCGCCGCGCCCACCAGGAAGGGCAGTACCGCGCCGAGCGCCAGCGCGATCCAGCGGAACATGGTGACGAACGCGTCCCAGCCGCCCCCGAGCGCGTCCGCGAACCCCGGGTCCTCGTCCTTCTCGGCCGCCTTCTTCACCGGCGTCTCGGACAGCGACAGGGTGATCGTCGCCAGGCTCGTACGGTCCTTCAGGGACGCCTGCTGGGCCAGCAGCGACTCCAGGTCGGCCTGACGGGTGCTCAACTCGCCCTCCAGGGTGACCACATCGCTCAGCTTGGTCGCCTGGTCCATGAGCTCCCGGATCCGGGCCACGCTGGCGCGCTGCGTCTTGATGCGGCTGTCCACGTCGACGACCTGGTCCGTGACGTCCTGCGCCTTCGAGGTGCGGTCGATGAGCTTGCCGGAGCCCTCCAGCTCGGTGAGCACCTCGGCGTACTGGTCGGCGGGCACCCGCAGGACGACACGGGAGCGCTCGCGGCCCTTGGAGTCGCGGTCCGTGGCCTCGTTGCCGACGATGCCACCGGCGTTCTCGACCACGGTGCGGGCCTCGGCGAGGGACTTCGGCACGTCCTTGACCTGCACGGTCAGGGTCGCGGTGTGGATGATGTGGGTGGTGGCCGCCTTCGGCGGCGCGGCGGCCTGGTCGCCCCTGCTCTGGTTTCTGCCGCTGTCGGACGCGCCCGCGCCCTCCTCCAGACTGCCCGCCGCGGCGCCCTTGTCGGCGGAGTCGGAGCTCGCACCGCTGTCGCTCGCGCCGGTGCATCCCGTGAGCGCGAGGGCGGCGGCCAGGAGCAGCGCCGAGAGGGTCTGGACAGGTCGTACGGATCGTACGGAGCGTCCGGAGCGGGTGGACCGGTGCCTGGTCGTGCCATGCGTCTGCATGTCGGCGTACCCCCGAGGGTGTCGTGAAGACTGACGCTTCTTCGACGCCGGAGCCGGACACAACGTTGGCCGGATCCGGTCCCGATGCGGTCACGGTCAGGACTCGTCCCGGCCACCCGGGGGCCCGCGGGGCTGTCAGTGGGGTCTGGGACAGTGGAGACATGCACGCAGACACACGTACGGGTACCGGTCATGTCGTCGTCATCGGGGGCGGCATCGCCGGTCTGGCCGCCGCTCACCGGCTGTTGGACGCGGGCGCGCGCGTGACCGTCCTGGAGGCCTCGGACCGGCTCGGCGGCAAGCTGCTGCCCGGCGAGATCGCCGGCGCGCGGGTCGACCTCGGCGCCGAGTCGATGCTCGCGCGACGGCCCGAGGCGGTGGCGCTCGCCCGCGAGGTGGGCCTCGCCGACCGGCTCCGGACGCCCGCGACGGCGAGCGCCTCGATCTGGACGCGGGGAGCGCTGCGGCCCATGCCCAAGGGCCACGTCATGGGTGTGCCCGGAGACGCGGCCGCCCTCTCCGGAGTGCTTTCCGAGGAGGGTCTGCGCCGGATCGAACTGGACCGCGATCTGCCGCGCACGGAGGTCGGCGACGACGTGGCGGTGGGCGAGTTCGTCGCGGCGCGCCTCGGCCGCGAGGTCGTCGACCGCCTCATCGAGCCGCTGCTGGGCGGTGTCTACGCGGGCGACGCCTACCGCATCTCCATGCGCTCGGCCGTCCCCCAGCTCTTCGAGGCGGCTCGTACGCACACGTCACTGACGGAGGCGGTCCGCGGTATCCAGGCCCGCGCGGCCGCCGCGCAGCAGACGGGCCCGGTCTTCATGGGCATCGAGGGAGGCGTCGGCCGACTGCCGCTCGCGGTGGCGGAGTCGGTGCGCTCGCGTGGCGGCGACATCGTGACCGGGGCTCCGGTGACGGAGCTGCGCAGGGCCGAGGGTGAGGACGCGGGACAGGGGCACGCGGGACCGGAGCACGCGGGACAGGACGACGCCGCTTCGGCGTCGTCTGCCGGGCCGCGCGGGCGCGGGCGCTGGCGCGTCGTCGCCGGGGGCCGGGTGTTCCAGGCCGACGCCGTTGTCGTCGCCGTCCCGGCGGCCGCGGCCGCCGGACTGCTCGGCGGGGAGTCGCCCGCCGCCGCGGCCGAACTCCGTGCCGTCGAGTACGCGTCCATGGCGCTGATCACCCTCGCCTACCGGCGCAGCGAGACCGCCCTCCCCGAAGGGAGTGGTTTTCTGGTGCCGCCCGTGGACGGGCGGACCATCAAGGCGTCGACGTTCGCTTCCCAGAAGTGGGGATGGATCGCCGAGCAGGACCCGGACGTGGTCGTCCTGCGGACGTCCGTGGGGCGGTACGGGGAGACGGAGGTCCTCGGGCGGGAGGACGCCGACCTCGTCGACGTCTCGCGGCACGACCTGCGCGAGGCCACCGGTCTGGACGCGGCGCCCGTGGAGACCCGGGTGACGCGCTGGAACGACGGGCTGCCGCAGTACCCGGTGGGGCACTACGCGCGCGTGGCCCGCATCCGCGAGCACGTCGGCAAGCTGCCTGGCCTCGCGGTGTGCGGGGCGGCCTACGACGGCGTCGGTATCCCGGCGTGCGTCGCGAGCGCGCAGGCCGCCGTGGACAAGCTGGCCCGCGACGGCGGGGGAGTGGCGGGTGCGCCGATCGCGAACCCGGTGCGGAGTCCGCGCGGCGGGGCGGGAGAATAGCCCCATGAGTGACGACGCCCCCACCACCGGCCCGGCCAGGATCCCGAACGCCGGCAAGAAGGCCAAGGACCTCAACGAGGTCATCCGCTACACCCTCTGGTCCGTGTTCAAACTGCGCGACCTGCTCCCCGAAGACCGTGCCGGTTACGCGGACGAGGTCCAGGAGCTCTTCGACCAGCTCGCCGCCAAGGACGTCACGGTCCGCGGCACGTACGACGTGTCGGGGCTGCGCGCCGACGCCGACCTCATGATCTGGTGGCACGCGGAGACCGCCGACCAGCTCCAGGAGGCGTACAACCTCTTCCGCCGTACGAAGCTGGGCCGTGTCCTCGATCCGGTCTGGTCGAACATGGCGCTGCACCGGCCGGCGGAGTTCAACCGCTCGCACGTTCCGGCGTTCCTCGCCGACGAGACGCCCCGCGACTACATCAGCGTCTACCCCTTCGTCCGCTCCTACGACTGGTACCTGCTGCCGGACGAGGAGCGCCGCACGATGCTCGCCGACCACGGCAAGATGGCCCGTGGGTTCCCGGACGTGCGCGCCAACACGGTCGCCTCGTTCTCTCTCGGCGACTACGAGTGGATTCTGGCCTTCGAGGCGGACGAGTTGTATCGCATCGTCGACCTCATGCGTCATCTGCGTGGGTCCGAGGCGCGGCGGCATGTGCGGGAGGAAGTTCCCTTCTACACGGGGCGTCGCAAGTCGGTGGCCGAGTTGGTCGCCGGCCTCGCGTAGCGCTTCGCGCGAAGGGGCGCCGGCTGTGGTTCGGCGTGCGGTGCGCATGCCGCGCGGCGTACCGGGAGGCGGCCCTCCAGGAGGTATGCGTCCAGGTAGGCGTTGACGCACGCGTTGGGGCCGCCGCCGATGCCGTGGGTGCCTGCCGCCTGTTCGGTCACCAGGACCGAACCGGACAGGCGGCGGTGCATCTCAAGGGCACCGGCGTACGGGGTGGCCGCGTCCCGTTCGGCGGCCAGGATCAGTGTGGGCGGCAGCTCACCGGGGGACGTCCGTACGTCGAGGGGCCGCTGGCGCGGCAGCGGCCAGTACGCGCACGGCAGGTTCATCCAGACGTTGTCCCAGGTCTCGAAGGGCGCCACGCGCGCCAGACGCGTGTTGTCGCGGTCCCAGGTGTGCCAGGACCTCGGCCAGGGCGCGTCGTTGCACTGGACGGCCGTGTAGACGGCCTTGCTGTTCTCCTGCTCGGTCACTGCCTCCGGGTGCGGCCCCGCCTGCCGGATCAGCGGCTTCGGGTCACCCTTCAGATACGCGGAGAGCGCCAGCGCGCGCTGCGGCCAGTAGTCGTCGTAGTACCCGGCCTGCAGGAACGCGCCCTGCAACTGCCCAGGGCCGACCTTGCCGCCCGCGGGCTCCGCGGCGAGCCGTGCCCGCGCCCTCTCGTAACTGCGCAGCACCTCCTCCGGCGTCCCACCAAGCCCGTACACCTTGTCGTGCTTGGCGATCCACGCGCGGAAGTCGGCCCAGCGGCCCTCGAAGGCGACCGACTGGTCGAGGTTGTTCTGGTACCAGACCTGCTCGGGGTCCGGGTTCACGGCCGAGTCGAAGACCATCCGGCGTACGTGCGCGGGGAACAGCGTCGCGTACAGCGACCCGAAGTACGTGCCGTACGACGCCCCCATGAAGGTCAGCTTCCGCTCGCCCAGGGCGGCGCGCAGGACGTCCAGGTCGCGGGCGTTGTTGAGCGAGGAGAAGTGCCGGATACCGGGGCCCGAACGCTGGAGGCAGCCGCGCGCGAAGGCCTTGGCCCGCGCGACGCGTTCCTTCTTGTACGACTCCGAGGGGTGCGTCGGCGACTGCGAGGGGCCCCGCAGGAGTCGCTTCGGGTCCTGACAGGACAAGGGCGCGGACCGGCCCACTCCGCGCGGGGCGTAGCCGACGAGGTCGTACGCCGCCGCGATGCGCTTCCACTCCGGGATCATGCCGATCAGCGGGAAGTACATGCCGGAGGCGCCGGGTCCGCCCGGGTTGAAGACGAGCGAGCCCTGCCGCGCGACCGCCTGTTTTCCGTCCCTGCCGGTCGCCTTCACGCGGCTGACGGTCAGCTTGATCTTCGTGCCGTCGGGGTGCGCGTAGTCGAGCGGCACCGTCACCGTGCCGCACTGGAAGCTGCCCGGGGCGTCCTGTTCCGCGGAGCAGTTCCCGAAGCGGATGCCGTCGGCGGCGGCGCGCTCGGCGGCGACCGCGGTGCCGTGCCGTTCGGCCCAGCCGGCCGGCGTCTGGGCGCTGCCCGCGGGGGCGGCGGTGAGGGCGGTCAGAACCAAGGATCCGGCGGTTCCGTAGAGGGCGGCGGCTCTCATGGCTATCCCTTCGGTGCACGACAGCAACAAAGGGGATATTTCGTTCGGTACTTGGCGAAGTAAAGCACCGCCCTGCCGGTGTCGGTCCAAACCCCGATCAATGACCCCGATGCGCGAAGGCCGCCCGCAGATCGGGTTCGCCGATCGCGCGGATGCCGCGTACGGCGACCGAAGTGAGGTACGTACGGTCGTCGCTGTCCGGCTCCGCACGAAGAGTCAGCGAGCTGAGCAGGCGCTGCCCGGCCGGGGACGCCCAGCGCGTGTAGGGATGGACCTCGATACGGGCGATGGCGAGGCAGCTCAGGGTGAGGATGAGGGGGAGCGTGAACCAGACGGCCACCAGCGCCCGGCTCTCCTCGGCCGGGGAAGGCATCAGCAGGGCGACGGCAGCCAGTGCCACCACGGCCACGGCGGCGGCCCGCACCTGGCGGACGGCACCCTCGACGGTCGTACGGGCGCCGTCCGGTACGGCGAGGCCCGCCGCGACGAGGCGGTCCGCGAGGACGCGTACGGACTCCGCGGCGGCCGCGGTCGTACGGACCGGGGCGATGCGTGACTGTCCGTCCGGGCCTATCGCGCCCAGCACCGAGCGCTCCATCTCGTCCCGGCCGCGCGGGTCCACGACGGTCGCCCAGCCGGTGTGGGCGAGCAGCAGGCGGCGCTGGCGGGCCATCGACACCAGCGTCAGGTCGGCGACCCGGGCGGGGCCGCCCGACAGGAACGCCGCCTCGTAGAGCGTCAGACCGCGCCCGTGGGTCTTGTTCGTGTCGTCGGCGGCGGCGGAGCGGACGGAGGCCAGGCACAGACGCGTACAGGACGTGCCGGCCGCGGCCCAGGCCAGGAGCAGGAGGAGGACCCAGAACATGCGGGATTTCTATGCGAACAGGGCCTGGCGCGCCACGGGTTGTTCACAATATGGACGGAGCATCGTCATCGCGTGACGTTTCGCTTCGGCGTTCTCCGGTCGCTAGGACTTCTTGTCCTTGTCGTCGTCCTGCTCGGCGGCCTTGCTCCGGTCCTTGTCGTCGGCCTTGTCCTCGTTCTCGGGGGTCTCGGCGTTCTCGGCGTCCTCGGCCGCTTTCGACTTCCCCGCCGGCGGGCTGGTCGCGGCGGGCGGCAGGGTGTAGGTCGGCGAAGCGGACGGGGAGACCGGGACGGGCGGGCTGGGCGAGTCCGTCGGACCGGGCGGGGCGGGGGAGCGGGTGAGCGGGGGCGCGCTCGCGGCGGCCGCGTCGCGGGCCAGGGCTTCGAAGTCGACGAGGCCGGTGGCCTCCAGGACCTTGATGTGATCCAGAACCGTCGTGTTCGCGTCGTCGGCGAGATCGCGTACGAGGGAGTTGCGGGTGTTCGCGCGGATCTCGGCGACCAGGCCGAAGACCTTGCCGTGCGCCTGGCGGAGGATGTTCGCGAACTTGACGTCGTACTCCCCGCCCCGCGCCGCGCTCAGGGTGTCGAGCCAGCCCTGTTGCTGCTCGGTCGGCTGGTTGGGCAGTTCGAGGCCGAGCCGCGCGGCCACGTCGCGTACGCGCTCGTCCAGGAAGGTGTGGCCCTCGACGAGGTGTTCGCCCGCCGTGTGCACGGCCTTGGTCGTACCGCGTTGCTCGGCCTGCTGGCCGGCGGGCAGCTCCCACAGGCCGGCGAGCCGGACCTTGGTGACGAACTCCCGGTCCAGGGCGGACAGCGGGCCGAACCTCGTCGACACCGTCTCGGCGTTCAGTGTGTCCACGCCGGTGCCCGACCGGTCCGCGTACGACCAGAGCGGGAAGATCAGCGCCACGAGGGTCGCCGCCAGGCCGGTGATGATGAGCCCGGTGCCGCTGAACACTCCGCGGTTGTTGGTGGATCGCATGGTGCCTCCTGTTGCGGCACCGCACGTTAGTGCGCTTCGGATGAGGCTTGGCATATTACTGCGCGGTGTACGCCAGCTGCGGTACGGGTTCGTAACATCGGTCCGCGCAGCCGGCGACCGGGCCGTCGGCGGGGTGTTTCCGCAGACGGCAGGGGTTGTGTGAGAAAGACCCTGCGACGGTAGGGGGAGTACGCCGGACAGACGCGCGCGGGGCCGGGACTGCGTGCGCCGCCGCGCGGAGGGGACAGGGCCGGGGCCTCGGCCGGGCGGTGCTGAACAGGCAAGGGGCCGGTGGTGCTTTACAGTCCGGCCCCGATGTCCCTCGGGTGAGCGATCTCACGTGCGGACGGGCCCTCTACGCTCCCCGTCGACAGCCCCTCAACGTCCTGCCCGGTCCGTCTGCGTCAACGCCTCAGCAGGACCCGGCGGGTGGCTCGCACCAGCCGGGCCGCCGGGCGCCGCGACAGCGGGGCGGGACCCGAGCGCTCCAGCCACCAGTCGCTCACCTTCCGCCGCACGTCGGCGTCCGCGAGGTGGCCGTCGAGCAGCAGGTACTCGGCGAAGTCCAGGGCGTCGCGCCGGTAGCCGTCGGTCATCGGGTGCCCGTGCGCGTACGACAGGAACGACGCGCGATACGCCTCGGCGAGAATCTCCCCCAGCTCCGGAGCGACCTTCACCACCACATCGGCACGCTTCGACGCCAGCGCCCGGGCCTGCACGGCCAGCCGCACCCGGTCGAACCCCTCGGGTACGGGCGTCCCCGCGACCAGCGCGGACAGCAGCGCGGCCTGCGCGAGCCCGAGCCGCTGACGGGAGGGGTCGGTGGACCGGGAGGGGCCGGTGGACGGTGCTGCCTCTTGGGCATCGCCGTCGGACTGGGCACCACCGTCGGACTGGGTGCCACCGGCGGAGCGCCGCCCGTCGGCGGAGGCCGGCGCGACGGTCGCCCGCTCCACCGTCTCCCGGATCGCCGTCAGCTCCCGCTCCAGTTCGGCCGGCTCGGGGAAGTTCTCGTCGCGCTCCAGGAGCACACCCGGGGGGCGGATCCGCGAGGACAGGTCGGCGAGGATGTCGAGGACCGCCGGCGGGACGGCATGGGCGTGGCTGTCGTGCCAGACACCGTCGCGTACGAAGCCGCCGGCCACGTGGACGTAGGCGATGGCCTCGACCGGGAGTTCGTCGAGGGCCTTGGCGGGGTCCTCGTCACGGTTGACGTGGTTGGTGTGGAGGTTGGCCACGTCGATGAGCAGCCGTACGCCGGTGCGGTCGACCAGGTCGTACAGGAACTGGCCCTCGGTCATCTCCTCGCCGGGCCAGGAGATCAGCGCCGCGATGTTCTCCACCGCGAGCGGCACGGGGAGCGCGTCCTGTGCGATGCGGATGTTCTCGCACAGGACGTCCAGGGCGTCCCGGGTGCGGGGGACGGGCAGCAGGTGTCCGGCCTCCAGGCGGGGCGACGCGGTGAGGACGCCGCCCGCGCGGACGAACGCGATGTGTTCGGTGACCAGCGGAGAGCCGAGGGCCTCGGCGCGGTCCGCCAGTTCGGCGAGCTTCGCCTCGTCCGGCCGGTCCGCGCCGCCGAGCCCGAGCGAGACCCCGTGCGGAACCACCGTGACGCCGCGCTCGCGCAGCCGCACCAGCGACTCGGGGAGATGCCCCGGGCACAGGTTCTCCGCGACGGCCTCGACCCAGTCGATGCCGGGCATGCGTTCCACGGCGTCGGCGATCTCCGGCCGCCAACCGATTCCGGTACCCAAGTGCTTCACGGTCCCCCTCCTTCACCACGTTTTGACCAGGACCTGTGTGTCGTCTCCTTCGACGGACCTGTGTTCCTGCTGACGGAGTCATGGCCCCGGCGAGCGGGGCCGAACCCATCGGCGCGGACGTTCAGAGCAACATTTGAGGTTCGGGACGGGCGGCGGCGCGTCGTCACTACCGCGTTGCCGGGGCATCCGGGTCCTCGGGGTCGGGCCGGTCGGTGTTGACCGTGCCCGGCTCCCCCGGGGAGGGCCTCGACGTGGTGTCGATGTCCCCGGACGGCTTCGCGGGCGGTGCGACGGGCGGGACGACCCCGGTGGCGGGTGGCGGCGGACCGGTCGGGCTGGCCGTCGTCCCGGCCACCGAGTCGTTGGCGATCGCCTCGAAGTCGACCGCGCCGGTCTTCTCCAGGACCGTGATGTGGTCGAGCACGGTCTGGTTGGCGTCCGAGGCGAGCTGTCTCACCAGCGAGTTGCGGGTGCTGTTCCGCACCGCTCCGATCGCCGGGAAGATCTTGCCGTGCGCGGACCGCAGGAGGTTCGCCCACGTCTTCTCGTAGTCCTTGCCGTTCGTCGCGTCGGTCATCTGCTGCAACCAGCCCCGCTGCTGCTCGGTCGGCTGGTTCGGCAGTTCGACGCCGAGGTCCCGGGCGACGACCCGCACCCGCTTGTCGAGGTCGGTGTGGCCGACGATCAAGTGGTCGGCCGCCTCCCTCATCGCGCCGCTGGGAGCACGCTCGAGTGCCTGCTGAGCGGCGGGCAGCTCCCACAGTCCGGCGAGCCGTACGCGGACGATCAGGTCGCGGTCGGCGGCGGACAGCGGCCCCCAGCGCGTCGGTACGGACCCGGCGGCGAGGTTCGCCTCCCCCGTGCCCGAGCGGTCGGTGTACGACCACACCGGGAACGCCAGCGCGCCGAGCGTGCCGGCAAGTGCCACGATGACGAGAGCCGTACCGTTGATACGCCTCAAAAGGGCCTCCCCGGGGAAACACCAACTGGTCGTTGAGAATGTCCACTTGGCCAGCGCCGGGAGATACGTACGGGACGGCTGAGATGTTCAATCGCCGATGATGACGAGGGCTGAAGCCCGCGCGTCGTTCGGTGTTCCGCTCCCGCGGGGTCAGGGCAGGCGGACGTTGTCGTACTTGGGGTTCGGCTGTCCGTCCGGCAGGGTGCGCGGTGCGGTGAACGCGCCCTGAAGCTCGGTGTTCTTGTCGTACGGCTCGCCGATGACCCGACGCGGCAGGGTCAGCCCGTAGTGCTCGCCGAACAGCCGGTACACATCGGCGATGGCCGGGATGTACAGCCCGCACTCGTCGGGGTCATCGGGAAAGTCGGGGTCGGGGACGGCGCTGCCGAGCGCGATCTCGGCGGTCATGCGCGCGGTGAGCGGGTGATCGGCTCCGACCTGCTCGTGAACCACGCCCTCGCTGTACTGCCAGTCCCACCCGCCGTCCACGACGGCGAAGAGCGTCGCCGGGTCCACGGTGGTGTCGGTGATGCGCAGGTAGGTCCGGCCCTCCCACAGGTGGCGCAGGTGGTCCCGGCCGTGCCGGAAGATGCCCCCTCCGGTCTCGAACGCGAATGCCCACCCGCCGCAGGTGCCCAGCCGGGCGAGATCCGGCAGCCGCACCGTGCTCCCGGCGGCGGCCACGACGGCGTTGAAGGCGGGCGGGTCCATGACGGTGCCCGGCACCGCGCCCAGCATCATCGCCAGGTCCTCGACTTCGGCGTCCTTCAGCGCGACCAGGTTGAAGCCCCACCCGTGGAGGGCTTCGTGTATCCACGCGATCCCGTCACTCATGCCCGGCAACGTACCGCGCACCACTGACTGACCGACTGACTGTCGGACTCCTGGTGCTCAGGCCGAACGCACGCGCGGCAGGGCGTGGACGCGGTCGGCTCCTTCGGCTACGACCGTTGTCCCGGGCGCGATCTCCGTGAAGCCCGCGTCGTGGACCAACGGCAGCCCGCTCTCGGTGAGTCGGGACCAGCGGCCGGGGTCGGCGGTGCGGACGGAGAGCGGGAAGCCCGCCGCGCGCCAGGCCGCGCGGTCCTCGTCCGACAGCTCCCACCACGCCAGTTGGGCGCCGTGGCCCGCCTGGGCCATCGCCTTGCCGGCGGACATGTCCAGGTGCGGGCTCATCCAGAGCACGGGGGCGGAGAGGTCCGGGCCGACCGGCGGTTGCGGGTCGTCGAGGTCCGTGCCGGAGACCTGGAGGCGGGCCAGGTCCTTGGGCCAGCCGTCCAGCGGGACCGGCGGGAAGACCCGGACCTCGGCGGACTTGCCGGTGACGGTGATACCGGGCAGCGCCTCGGCCCGCCGCCACTCGGCGCCGCGCGCCCGCCGTACGACCTTACGGATACGGGCGTCCTGCCAGTCCCGCATCGGCTGCGCCCACTCGCCGTCTCCTTGCGACCGCTCGTCGCCGAGGATCACCAGGACGGCGCGGGCCGCGGTCTCCAGCGCGTCCGTACGGGCCGGCGGCTCGTTCCGCTCGATACGGACGACCAGTGGCAGCACGAACTGCGGTGCCTCGTCGCGCGCGATCCGCTCGTGGCGGAAGGGGCTGTCCTGCGGGTCGTCCCCGGCACTGGCGTCGGCGCCGGGGACGGTCGTCTGGTCGTCACTGCTCACGCCCTCCAGTCTGCCAGGCGGAAGATCGGTTCCTCTGCCCGGTTCCTCTGCCCGGTTTCCCTGCCCGGTTTCCCTGCCGGGTCGGCTCCGCGGCGTCGATCCCCAGGAGAGGGCGATCACCCGGAGCAGGCCGTGCGCTGGGCCTCCTGCCACTCGCAGACGGAGCAGAGCGTGACGCCCTTGTACGACTCCGGGTACTCGGTCGGTTTCCGGCACAGGACGCACTCGGCGAGGCCCTCCGGGGGAGGGGCGGTGGCCGACGCGCGGGGTACCGAGTACCCGGGGCTCGTCATGCCGCGTCCAGGCGGGCCTGCTCCTCGGCCGACAGCTTCAGCTCCGCCGCGGCGACGGAGTCGCGGATGGTCTCAGGACGGGAAGAGCCCGGAATCGGGATGACCACCGGTGCCTTCGCGAGCATCCACGCCAGGCACACCTGCTGCGGGCTCACCCCATGGGCCCGCGCCACGTCCGCGAACACGGCGAACCGCGAGCCCAGCTCGCCGGCCTGCGCGATGCCTCCCAGCGGGCTCCACGGCAGGAACGCGATGCCCAGTTCCGCGCACAGCTCCAACTCCGGCTCGCTGGAACGGAAGGCGGGCGAGAACTGGTTCTGCACGCCCACCAGTCGCCCGCCGAGGATCTCGTTGGCCAGCCGGATCTGATCGGGATCGGCGTTGGAGATACCCGCGAAGCGGATCTTGCCCGCGTCCAGCAGGTCACGGATCGCCCCGACCGACTCCGCGTACGGGACCCTCGGGTCCGGCCGGTGGAACTGGTAGAGCCCGATCGCCTCGACGCCGAGCCGCTGGAGCGACGCGTCGCAGGCCTTCTTCAGGTACTCCGGCGAGCCGTTCAGCGTCCACGAGCCGTCGCCCGGGCGCAGGTGGCCGCCCTTCGTCGCGATCAGCACGTCCGAGGTGTCGCCGCCGTACCCGGCGACCGCACGGGCGATCAGGGACTCGTTGTGACCGACCTCGTCGGCGTGCAGGTGGTAGGCGTCCGCCGTGTCGATCAGCGTCACGCCCGCCTCCAGCGCGGCGCGGATCGTCGCGACCGAACGCTGCTCGTCGGGGCGCCCCTCGATGGACATCGGCATACCGCCCAGACCGATCGCTCCGACCTGGGCGTCACCGATGGTGCGTGTCTGCATGGAGATTCCTCCTGAGGATTCACTCGGTCTCTCCCCAGCCTCCACGGTGACGTTTTAACCGTCCAACAAAAGAATCCGATCGCTTTGAGCAGCGGCGGTGATGAATCAGTGCTTGTCTCTCAACCGGAGACCGCTTGATGTGGTTCGTGGGGCGGCCCGACTCTGTGGAACGCTGGGCCGATGATCACTGGTGCAGCGGATGACGCGGAGTCGCTTGCCGTCGGGGCCCTTGAGTGGCTGATGAAGGCTGCGCGGGACATCGATGACGGGGTGGACGGGGTGGCCTGGCCGAACACTCTCGCCGACGACCAGGTCACGCCAGACCTGTACAGCGGAAGTTCGGGGGTGCTGCCGGCTCTCCTCGACGCATGGCGGTACTTCGCCGACGACCGGTACGCGGACATGGCTCTGCGTGGTGTCCGCAGCGTCGCTGACGCAGTCGAGGACTGGGCGGACAGCGGCCTCTACACGGGAGTGGCCGGCATGGCTGTCGCCCTGCGAGGCGTACACCGTGTGCTCGGTGACACCGCGGCGGGGGCGTCCGCCGACCGTGCTCTGGACGTCCTGCGATCCCGCTACGACGGCGCAGGGTGGAACGACTACTTCGAACTGATAGCCGGCAACGCCGGCATAGCGCTCGCCGCGCTGGAGTGCGGCGATCTCGACCTCGCCCAGCTGGCCGTCGACCGCTACGCACGCACTGCCGAGCCCACCACTGCCGGCGTTCAGTGGGAGATCCGGGCCGGCGCGGTGCCCCGCCTGCACCACATGTCGCACGGCACCCTCGGCATCGTCTACGCGCTCGCTGCCGTCGGCCGGGCCGCCGGCCGCCCCGACCTCGTCGACCTCGCGGTGGCCGGAGCCGCCGATGTCGTCTCCCGTGACGAAGCCGGCCCGGACGGCTTCCTCGTCGCGCACTCCGACCCGCAACAGCAGCACGAGAAGATCGGACGCCACAACTACGGCTGGTGCCACGGCCCGGCCGGCGACGCCCAGGCGTTCCGTCTGCTGACCCACGTCCTGCCCGACGATCCCGCCTGGCCCGCCCTCGCCGACCGCTGCTGGCACACAGTCGTCAACTCCGGCATCCCACAACGGATCCGCCCCGGCTTCTGGGACAACAACGGCCGCTGCTGTGGCACCGCCGGCGTCCTCGCCCTCGCCTGCGACCGCCAGGTCGAACGCGGCGACGGCCGTGACTTCGCCGACATCCTCGTCGCCGACCTCGCGGCCCGCGCGACGACCGACGCCGAGGGCATCCGCTGGTCCAACTTCGAACACCGGGAGACACCCAGCGACCTCGCCCCCGCCACCGGCTGGGCCATGGGCAACGCGGGCATCATCCGTGAGCTCCTGCGCCACGCCCGCATCACCGCGAACCGCGACCCGCGGTACGCCGTCCCCCTCCCGGACCACCTCCCCACTGCCTGAGCGCCAGTCGCGGCTCCAAACGCAGGCGCGCCGTGCGGACTGCGGGGCCCTGTGGAGAAGTCCGCCTTCGCCGCCGCGTCACGGCCTTTCGTTCACGGTGTCCACGGACCCTCGGGCGAGGAACTCCTGGACCGCCAGGGTGGCGGGCACCCGGATGTTCAGCATGCGGGGATGGCCGAGGAGAGCCTCCTCGTGGCCCAGGAGGTCGCCGGTCTCGGGGGAGAACAGGATCGACTGTCGCGAGGTGCTTTCCTTCCACAGCTCTTCCTGGGTCACCGCCACGGCCCGCCGGCCCTGCCATGTCGTCGTGGTGGACACCTTGATCCCGGTGGCGCCGGCCAGTACGCGGAGCGCGGCCGCACGCAGCCGAGGGTCCACGGGGCCCGAACGGGCGGCGACGCCGAGCATGTCGGACACGCCGTAGACCAGCTGCCCGCCCTCCCAGTTGACCTGCTTCAGCTGCTTGAGGAGTTTCTTCGGGTCCGTCGAGAACGGCTCCACCTTCTGCCACGCGTCACCCTCCGGGTCCGGGAATCCGCCCCGCCCGAAGCGCTCGTCCGTACGTCCGTCGCCCGCGATCAGGCCCGCGTCGCGTGCGGCCTTCTCCGTCTCGGGGTTGGGGAAGATCGGCCTGCCGTACGTGCTCAGCAGCCGGCCCGCCCCGTCCGGCCGTCGCCATGTCTCCACGACGGTGGGTACGGCGGCGTTGGCCGCGCCGCCCGGGGCGTCACCGGCCGTGTTCAGCCACCAGCCCCACGTCCTGGCGTACTGGTAAGGGCCCGTCGAGTGCTCCTTTGGCAGCTTCTCCACCCGGGCCGCGAGCCGGAGCAGATGGTCGGCGGGCCGGCCGTCCACCGGGGAGAGCGTCAGGACGGGTGGCGTGACGGCGACCGCCGGCGTCGCGCCCTCTCTTCCCGGCAGGGGCAGACCGCCGTTGAGTACGAGCACCCCGGCGCCCATGACGGCCACCGCGGCGCCGAGGAGCGTTCGGCGTCCGGGGCCGAGGACGAGCCGCGTGGAGTGGTCCGCCACGGCCGTACGGCGGAGGAGGACGAGTTCCCGTTCGGCGCGCGCCGGCAGTCCCTCCTCGACGCCGCCGTCCATGACGCCGACGGGATCGGCGTCCGGCGGCAGCAACTCCCTGACCCGTTCCACATCCCTGTTCATCGGGCATCCCCCTCCGAAGCGCTCCCCTCCGAAGCGCTCCCTTCCAAAACCACGGCGTCCACCCGGTGCACGGCGGCCGTGGGCGCGGGCGTCGCCGCCCCGCCGCGCGCCAACTGCCGTTCCAGCCGCACCCTGGCGCGGTGCAACTGGACGGCGAACGCCGCACGACTGCGGCCCATGACCCTCGCGGCGTCACGCGCTTCCAGACCGTCCCAGGCGACGAGCAGCAGCACCTCGCGGTCTGTCTCCGACAGTTCGGCCAGTGCACGGGCCGCGCCCAGGCGGTCGAGGACCTGCCTCTCCGCCGAGCGCTCGGTCGCTTCCTCGGCGGCGGCGAGTTCGAGGCGCCTGCCCAGCTGCTCGGCCCTTCCCGTCGTACGGCGGGAGTTCGCCGCGACCCGACGGGCGATCCCGTACAACCACGGCAGGGCGTCGTCCCCGCGCCGGTCTCCCCAGCGACGCCAGGCGAGCGTGAACACCTCGGCCGCCGCGTCCTCGGCGTCACCGGCCGACAGCCGTCGCAGAAGGAACCTCAGCACCGGCCGGTAGGCGACTCGGTAGGTCTCCTCGAACTCATCCCATTCCGCCAAGTCCCCACCCATCCCCCGCCCTTGTGCCGACAGCGTCCCCACTCTGTTTGTGTCCGGCACTGTCCGCGGATTACAGCGGATTGCAGGGGCATTCGGTTACGGACGCGTTCGCCCGGGCCCGGCCGAACGCGCGGCCGACGGGCAGTCCTCGCGGAGAGCGTGGACCACCCGTCGGCCGCAGGAGTCGGTCAGGTCCGCCGCCAGGGCCCCGTCACCGCGAACGTGGTCCCCGGCGTGTAGCAGTTCACGTACATCGTTCCGCCGTCGGGCGAGAAGGCGGCACCCGCGAACTCGCCCCACTCGGGCGCCTCGGGCGTGCCGATGTTCTGCCGGTTGCGGGCCATCGCGTACACCTCGCCTCGCCGCGTCACGCCGTACACGTGCTGGGCCCCCTCGCCGTCCTCGCAGACCATCAGGCCGCCGCTGGGGGCGAGGCAGATGTTGTCGGGGGACTCGCCGGGGAGCTGTACGTCCGTGTCGGGGCCGAAGACGATCACCAGCGTGAGCCGGCGCGCGGCCGGGTCGTAGCGCCAGATCTGGCCGAAGTGGTCGGCGGCCGAACCCTCGCTGCTGTGCGCGAAGGACGACACGAAGTAGACGCACCTGCCGCCCCAGTAGCAGCCCTCCAGCTTCTGGGCGTGGGTGATGCCCTTGGGGCCGAAGTCCTGGAGGCGGATGGGGGTTTGGGCCGCCAGCGGGTCCGGAACGTCCACCCATTCGACGCGGTCGAAGCCGGCACCCGGCTCCTGGATGGACGACAGGTCGGGTACGCCCGGCACGCGCATCGCCTGGAGCCTGCCGCCCGCCCGGAGTGAACCCCGGCCGCCCTTCGGCTTGTCGGGCAGGAAGCGGTAGAAGAGGCCGAAGGGCTTGAGGAAGGCGTCCTCGGTCTCGTAGACGATGCCGCGCTCGGGATCGACGGCGACCGCCTCGTGCTGGAAACGGCCCATGGCGGTGAGGGGTACGGCACCCGTGCGGTGCGGGTTGACCGGGTCGACCTCGAAGATGAAGCCGTGGTCCTTGGTGTAACCGTTCGTGCCGGCCTTGTCCTCGGTCTCCTCACAGGTCAGCCAGGTGCCCCAAGGAGTGGGCCCGCCCGCACAGTTGACCGCCGTGCCGGCGATCCCGACCCGCTCGTCGATCACTTTCCCGTGCCCGTCGAGCGTCAGCGTCGTACAGCCGCCCTTGCCCATCGGGTCGTACGTGAGCCCTTTGACCGTGGGGACCGGGATGCGGCCGGTGTTGCGGTTCTCGTGGTTGCGGACGAGGTGGACCCGGCCGTGTCTGCCCCCGGAGTCCCCGGAACGCCCGGACCCGGCGAACGCGGCCATGCCGTCGTGGTTGCTGGGCACCCGGCCCTCGCCGGAGAGGAGCGGGTCGCCCTCGCGGGACAGCACCCGGTAGCGGAAACCTTCCGGTAGGTCCAGCAGGCCGTCGGGGTCGGGGACCAGAGGGCCGTATCCGGAGTGGCCCAGTGCGGCGGCCGTACCCGTGAAGAGCTCGGACAGGGCCCCGGTGAAGGCGATCCCCACCCCCAGGGCTCCGGAGCGGGCGAGTACCTCGCGTCGTGTTGCGGACATGGGGCGACCTTCCTGTTGGCGGACAGGAGAATGTGACCCGCCTGTGTGTATCACGCGGTCCGGAACACGTGAACCACGCGCGTAGCGTGGCGTTCTCACGGTTCGTCAGATGACCCGCATGGCCGGGGAGTTGGGTCCCGGCCCGCCGCACGACCGTGTCGCAGAGCGGGGCACGTAGGTGGCGCCCTGTCACAGCGGCGCCACCGACGTGCCCCTACCTTTCAGGTACCTCTCAGGAAGGCGACCTGGGTGACCTGCTCAGGAAGCCGGCTCAGGAGGCGGCTCCAGTGGCGGACGTCATCCGCACCGGCTCCGTCCCCGTCGAGCTGTGCCGCTCGGCCCAGTTCTCCAGGGCGGTCCGGCACGCGTGGTCCAGGTGGTGCAGGCCCGACAGGTTCAGCTCGACCGGCCGGTCCTGGGGCAGCGCCTCCAGGTCGTCGAGTATTTTCGGCAGCCGCAGGAAGGTGGCGTTGCCGGACAGGTACGCCTGCACGGGTCCCGCTCCCTTGTCTATGACCTCCAGCTTGATGTGCGAGGCCTCCCAGGCCGTCTTGACGACGGCCAGCGCGAGGCCGATCAGGACACCCTCGAACATGCTGATCGCGATGATCGACACGGCGGTGACGACGAGGATCAGCGCCTCGCCCCGGTGCTCGCGCCACATCGACGCGATCTCGCGCAGCGGGATCAGCTTCCAGCCCGCGTGCACCAGGATGCCCGCGAGGGCCGGCAGCGGAATGTAGGCGAGCACGGACGGCAGCAGCGCCGCGAACAGCAGCAGCCATACGCCGTGCAGCACCCGGGACGCCTTCGTCCGTGCGCCCGCCTGCACGTTCGCCGAGCTGCGCACGATCACGGCGGTCATCGGCAGCGCGCCGAGCATCCCGCAGACCGTGTTGCCCGCGCCCTGCGCCATCAGTTCCTTGTCGTACTCGGTCCGCGGTCCGTCGTGCAGCCGGTCCACCGCGGCGGCGCTGAAAAGCGACTCCGCCGAGGCGATCAGCACGAAGGCCAGGACCGTGCCGAGCACACTCAGGCTCGCCAGTTCACCGGCGGCTTCGAGCCCCGGCAGCTGGATCGAACCGAGCAGCCCCTGTACCTCGACGGTGGCGACCGGCAGGCTGAACGCCAGGGTCACGAACGTGGCGAGCGCGACCGCGCCGAGCGCCCCCGGCACCGTACGGACCTGCTTCGGGAGGTGCTTCCACAGTACGAGTACGGCGATGGTGCCGGCCCCGAGCCCGATCGAGGCCAGTGCCTCGGTGGACCCGGCGGCGTCGGCGACCAGCCCCGGCAGCCCGGTCAGCTTGCCCAGACCCGAGGCCGGGGCCTCCAGGCCCGCCATCGAGTAGAGCTGTCCCGCGATCAGGACGAGCCCGATCCCGGCCAGCATGCCCTCGACGACGGCCACCGAGATGGCCCGGAAGTAGCGCCCCAACTTCAGGGCGCCCATGAGGAGTTGGATGACACCCGTGGCCAGCACGATGACCCCGAGCACGGGCAGCCCGTACTCGCGCACGGCCTCGAAGACCAGCACGGTCAGACCCGCGGCGGGGCCGGAGACCTGGAGGCTGCTGCCGCGCATCAGGCCGGTGACGAGACCGCCCACGATGCCGGTGATCAGGCCGAGTTCGGCGGGCACCCCGGAGGCCACCGCGACGCCCACACACAGCGGCAGGGCGACGAGGAAGACGACGAGCGAGGCGGCGAAGTCCTGCTTCAGGTACGGAAACTTCATGTGGGGGAGCTTCATTCGGCTGGGGGGAGTGTCCTCGGAAGTGTTCACGGTGTCGTTCACGGGGCCGCTCACAGCTCCTCGAAGGAGTCGGACCGCACGTCGTGCGCGAGCACGGTGCCGGTGTGCACCTCGTAGAACCAGCCGCGCAACCGCAGCCGGCCGTCGGCCAGCCGCTTCTCGACGCAGGGGTACGAGCGGAGCCGCAGCAGCTGGGCGAGTATGTGGCTCTGCACGGCGTCGGTGACGGTCGGGTCCTCAACAGCCCCTTGGGGGCGGGGAGTCGAGTGGTTGAGCCAGTCGCGTACGGCGGGTACGGCGGTCAGGTCGTCGCCGCGCACCAGCGCGCCGACGGCGCCGCAGTGGGAGTGGCCGCAGACGACCACGTCGGTGACGCCGAGCACCTCCACCGCGTACTCGATGGTGGCCGCTTCGCCGGTGGGCTGTTCGGAGACGTACGGGGGGACGATGTTGCCCGCGGTGCGGAGCTCGAAGAGTTCACCGGGCCGGGCTCCGGTGATCAGCGCGGGGACGACCCGCGAGTCGGAGCAGGTGATGAAGAGCACCTGCGGGGACTGGCCTTCGGCGAGGCGGGCGAGCTCCTCCGGGCGAGCGGCTGACTGCTCGCGGAAGGAGCGTGCGTGATCGATGAGGGGCTGCATGTGTCAGTTCCTCCTGGCGCGCGTGAGGGCGCGTCGGCTTACAAAACGGAGCGCATGCGGGTACGGCGACATGACCCCACGTCAACGCGCTCGGCGGACGTGGCGTGGTGAGGGTAGGTCGATGTCTGGGCGTGCCCGAAGGTCAGTTCAGCATCGAAAGACCTGGAGCGCCGCTGTGGCGTGTGCTGCCGAGGATCTCGTCGTGCGGTGATGCGACGGTGCGGCCGCGATGTGTGACGGATCCTCGTGGTGGCCCGCCGGGTCCTTGCACAGCAAGGCACGCGCGGGTGTCTGGGGGACGTGATCCACGACGCGGTTCCGGTCGAGTGTCCGCAAGGGACCGGCCGGTCCGTTCGAGTGCGCGGACTTGCCGCAGGTGATGAACTCGGCGTCGCTCTCGGTGGACGAAACATGGAACGTGTGCGCGGACGCGAACGTTGCTGTGGGGGCAAAGAGTTGCAGGGCCAGGAGGACGGCGGCGAGAACGGTGAGCACTGTCCGGGCCGTCTTGCCTCGTAACATGTGCCTCCTCTCGGCCGTCTTCTGGTCAAGGCTCTTCACGTCAACAACCACGTTAACGCGGCAAGTTGTTTGCAGGGTTAACTTAACGTTTCACCCTGAAGAGAGCCTGAAGAGGGCCGAAGACCACCTGAAGGGGTCCGGAATCGGGCCGAAAAAAGGTGTTACCGGTGGTCAGCTCTTCACCAGGGGCCTCGCGTCGCGCGCCAGCGCCGTGAGCCGGGAAATCGCCCGGAAGTACTTCTTGCGGTACCCGCCGCCCAGCATCTCCTCGCTGAAGAGCCGGTCGAACGGCAGCCCCGAGGAGAGCACCGGGACCTCGCGGTCGTACAGCCGGTCGGCGAGGACGACGAGCCGCAGCGCGGTGGACTGGTCCGGGACCGGCCGCACGTCCGTGAGGCACACCGCGCTGATCCCGTCGGTCAGCGCGCCGTACCGGCTGGGGTGCACCCGGGCCAGATGGTCGAGCAGATGCGGGAAGTCGTCGAGCGAGGCGCCCGGGGCGGCGTACGCGGCCCTGGTGACCTGCTCGTCGGAGTACGGCGCGGGGGCCTCGGGCAGCCCGCGGTGGCGGTAGTCCTCGCCGTCGATGCGCAGCGCGCGGAAGTGCGCCGACAGGCCCTGGATCTCGCGCAGGAAGTCGGCCGAGGCGAAACGGCCCTCGCCGAGCTTGCCCGGCAGCGTGTTGGAGGTCGCGGCGAGCGCCACACCCGCGTCGACCAGCCTGCCGAGCAGGCTGGACACGAGGACGGTGTCGCCGGGGTCGTCGAGCTCGAACTCGTCGATGCACAGCAGCCGGTGGCCGCCGAGCGTCTGCACGGTCTTCTGGAAGCCGAGCGCGCCGACCAGGTTCGTCAGCTCCACGAACGTGCCGAAGGCCTTGAGGGCGGGTTCCGCCGGGGTCGCGTGCCACAGGGAGGCGAGCAGGTGTGTCTTGCCGACGCCGTAACCACCGTCGAGGTAGACCCCGCGCGGACCGGCCGGGACCTTGGCGGCCTTCTTGCCGCCGAACCCGAGGAAACCGCGCTTGCCGGAGCCGGTGGCGGGTGCCCCTCCGAGCCCTGCCGCGAAGCGGTCCAGGACGCGTACGGCCTCGGTCTGGCTGGGCTGGTTCGGGTCCGGGATGTACGTGGCGAAGCGGACCGAGTCGAAGCGCGGCGGCGGCACCATCTCGGCGACCAGCCGGTCCGCGGGGACGTGCGGCTCGCGCTCGCACAGGGACAGCGGAGTCGCGTCGGCTATCGGGCCGGTTCCGGAGGCGGTGGTGGAGGTGGACACGGTTCCCCACTCTACGGCTCGTGCCAGACTGCACGGCATGCGACGCCTGTTCCCTGTGACGGACGAGACAGCGGCCCGGACCTCGGCCCGGACCCCGGGCGGGGCCCCCGGCGGGACCTCGGGAGAGACCCCCGGTACGGCGGGTACGGACCGTGAGTGGAGCTTGGAGGAGCTGGCGGAGGCGTACGCCTATCCCTCGGCATCCTCGGGGGGTGAGCCCTGGCTGCGGGCCAACATGGTCTCCACGCTCGACGGGGCCGCCCAGCACGACGGGCGTTCGCAGCCCATCTCCAGCACCGCCGACATGCGGATCTTCGGCACGCTGCGGGGGCTCGCGGACGTCGTGGTGGTCGGTGCGGAAACGGTACGCCAGGAGGGTTACCGCCCGGCACGCGAGCGCGCGGACTTCGCCGCTCTCCGGGCGGCGGCGGGGCAGGGGCCGGCGCCCGCGATCGCGGTGGTGAGTGCGAGCCTCGAACTGGACTTCTCGCTTCCGCTCTTCACCTCGCCCCTGGTTCCCACGCTGGTGCTGACCGGCGCCGCCGCGGCCCCCGACCGGATCGCCACCGCCGAGAAGGCCGGCGCCCAGGTCGTGATCGCCGGGGACGGCATGGGCGTGGACCCCGCGCGGGCCGTGCGTGCCCTCGCCGAGCGCGGTATGCGCCGCCTGCTCACCGAGGGCGGGCCCCGGCTGCTCGGCCAGCTGGTCGCGGCCGGGGTCCTCGACGAGCTCTGTCTGACGGTGTCCCCGATGCTCACGGCAGGCGACGCGCAGCGCATCGCGGGCGGCCCGGCGGTGGCGGTGCCCAGCCGGTTCGAACTGACCTCGCTGCTGGAGGAGGCCGGGTTCCTCTTCAGCCGTTACCGTCGGATCTGACGGACGGCCGGCACACAGGTGACACAGATGGTGTGCAGCCGGTACGCAGACAGGCGGAATCACCCGTTCCGGTTGCCCCCCGCTGGGCACACTAAATCTCGCAGCCCCCGTGCGGTCACGGGGCAGGATGGTTTCCGCAGGGGCCTACGGACGGCCCACGGAGGAGAAGGACGCCTGTCGTGTTCACAAGCGTATTGATGATCGAGAAGGCCCTGACGTCCGCCGACGTGGAGTTCGTCACCACCTTGCACGGTGACGAGGAGGTCGCCTTCCACGTACTGCTCCAGCCCCGCGGCGAGCAGGCGGACCGGTTGCTGCGGGCCATCGACGACGTGGCGCTCGGCGAACTGGACGAGGCGGCCCGCGAGGGCCGGACACCGGAGGGCGAGGATGCGGCCGGTCAGGGGCAGCAGGCCCTGGACGTGTCGCTGGTGGCCCTGCGCTCGTCCGGCAACGAGGCCGAGGGGCGGCTCATCGAGGACCACCCGCTGGACGCGCTCAAGGCCCTGGTCGACGAGATCGGCGCGGACGAGGTCATCGTGCTGACCGATCCCCACTACGTGGAGGAGTTCTTCCACCGCGACTGGGCCTCGCGGGCGCGCCACAAGGTGGGGGTGCCGGTGCTGAAACTGTTCTCGCACAGCAAGGCGTAGCTCTCCGTCGGGTTGGACCGTGGGGCTGGTGACGGTTGTCGGCTGTCGGCCGGTTCGTGGCTGGTCGCGCCCACCCGGCGGAACCGCATATGTCACAGCCCCGCGCCCCTGCGGGGCGCGGGCGCACCACAGCACGGAATAGGCTGGGGCGGCGCTCTTCACCCATGAGCGCCAGTCGTCGTCGTATCGGATCTTGGGAGAAACACGCATGGCACCCGGCATTCCTACCGCCATGGACCGACCGCACTTCATCGGCATCGGCGGCGCCGGAATGTCGGGGATCGCGAAGATCCTCGCGCAGCGTGGGGCCAAGGTGGCGGGCAGCGATGCCAAGGAGTCCGCTACCGCCGAGGCCCTGCGCGCGCTGGGGGCGACGGTCCACATCGGGCACGCGGCGGACCACCTGGCGTCGGACGCGACCTGCGTGGTGGTCTCCTCGGCGATCCGCGCGGACAACCCGGAGCTGGCCCGCGCCGCCGAACTCGGCATCCCGGTCGTCCACCGCTCGGACGCCCTCGCCCGCCTGATGGACGGCCTGCGCCCGATCGCGGTCGCGGGCACCCACGGCAAGACCACGACGACGTCCATGCTGGCGGTGTCGCTGTCGACCCTGGGCCTCGATCCCTCGTACGCGATCGGCGGCGACCTCGACGTCCCCGGTTCCAACGCCCTGCACGGCGAGGGCGACATCTTCGTGGCCGAGGCCGACGAGTCGGACCGCAGTTTCCACAAGTACGCGCCCGAGGTGGCGATCGTGCTGAACGTGGAACTGGACCACCACGCCAACTACGCGTCCATGGACGAGATCTACGAGTCCTTCGAGACGTTCGCGGACCGGATCACCGAGGGCGGCACGCTGGTGATCTCGGCGGACCAGGAGGGCGCGCGGGAGCTGACGCGCCGCGTCACGGCCTGTGACGTGCGGGTGGTGACGTACGGCGAATCGGAGGACGCGGACGTACGAGTGGTGTCCGTTGTCCCCCAGGGCCTGAAGAGCGAGGTCACCGTCCTGCTCGACGGCGACTCGCTGACGTTCACGGTCTCGGTCCCGGGCCGGCACTACGCCAACAACGCGGTGGCGGCGCTGGCGGCGGGCGTGGCGCTCGGTGTCCCGGCGGCGGAACTGGCTCCGGCCCTGGCGTCGTACACGGGCGTGAAGCGCCGCCTCCAGCTGAAGGGTGAGGCGGCGGGCGTGCAGGTCATCGACTCGTACGCGCACCACCCGACCGAGATGACCGCCGACCTGGAGGCGATGCGGGCGGCCGCGGGCGACTCGCGCATCCTGGTCGTCTTCCAGCCCCACCTCTTCTCGCGCACCCAGGAGCTCGGCAAGGAGATGGGCGAGGCCCTGGCCCTGGCGGACGCCTCGGTGGTCCTCGACATCTACCCGGCCCGCGAGGACCCGGTCCCGGGCGTGACGAGCGCGCTGATCATCGACGCGGCGCGCGCGACGGGCGCCGATGTGACGCACGTCCACGACAAGGCGGAGGTTCCTGAGGCGGTCGCGGGAATGGCCGGGCCGGGTGATCTCGTTCTCACCATGGGCGCGGGTGATGTGACGGACCTCGGCCCCGAGATCCTGACCCGCCTGTCGAAGTAGCCGTACCTGTTGTGAGGGGTTGAGCTTCATGTCGTACGACATCGAAAAGCCGGACGAGCAGTGGCAGACGGAGCTGACCCCGGCGGAGTACGCGGTCCTGCGCAAGGCGGGCACGGAGCCGGCGTTCACCGGCGAGTACACCGACACCAAGACCAAGGGCGTGTACTCCTGCCGCGCCTGCGGCGCCGAACTCTTCACCTCCACCGAGAAGTTCGAGTCGCACTGCGGCTGGCCGAGCTTCTTCGACCCGAAGGACTCCGACGCGGTCGAACTGATCGAGGACCGCTCGCACGGGATGCTGCGGACCGAGGTGCGGTGCGCTCGGTGCGGGTCGCATCTTGGGCACGTGTTCGAGGGGGAGGGGTATGCGACGCCGACCGATCAGCGGTACTGCATCAACTCGATCTCGCTGCGGCTGACGCCGGACGAGGGCTGAGGCTCGGCCGGGCGGCATCGCTGGTAGGGCCCCGACCTGGTCTTATGGCCTGGTCGGGGCCCTTTGTCATGTTTGGGCGTATCCCGCTTCTACCTGCGACGTATCAACTGGTAAATCGAGTGGGCGGTCACTTCTTTTCGGGCCGGTTCGATCTCGGTGCGTGCCCGGTCGATTACCTCGCGGGTCATTTTCCGCTTTGTTCGGGAATCCGGCAAGCGATTCCGGGAATTCGAGAATGTTACCCGAAGTATCGTGTGGCAAAAGATGTCAAGGCGGGTAGAAGGGTGACAAAGGGCCGATTTCCAGGCTGCGTGCAAAAGCTCTGTTGAGAGTTGAACGGCAAGCCTTCTCTTTCCGTATTCAAGGGCGTGACCAGGAATCCCGTTACCGTCACCGTCGCGTATCGAGTGGTACCGGGCCGTGAGGCCGAGTTCCACTCCTGGGGGTGGGGTGTGCTGCGGGCCGGCGCGCAGCAGCCGGGCTTTCTCGGCGGTGGCGTGCTCGTCGACGGAGAGGCGGAGTGGCATGTGGTTTACCGCTTCATCAGCGAGGGTTCCGCCCTGGCCTGGGAAGGCTCGGCCGAGCGGGCGCAGTGGCAGGCCGGTGGGGAGAAGCTCGCCCGGGAGACCGGTCGGCGGACCGTGCAGGGCTCCAGGGCCTGGTTCGACTCCCAGGCCGAAGCCGCGTCCGCGACCGCTGCGGCCCCGCGTCCGCCGCCGAAGTGGAAGTTATGGTTCGTGAATATGAGCGCGGTCTTCCCTCCGGTGCTCGTATTCAATTTGGCGATACTTCCTTATCTCGGCAGCCTCAATCCTCTCATCCGTACTCTGCTGCTGTGTCTGGCCGTCACGGCCATTGTCACGTGGATCCTCATGCCGCGACTTCAGCGTTTCTTCAAGAAATGGCTGTATCCGCCCCTCCAGGCGATGCGTGGACGGCACAAAAGGCGGGCCGCACAAGGCTGAGAACGACAATAAAGGGGGGTGGGCGGGTGAAGACCCTGCTCATCGACAACTACGACTCGTACACGTACAACCTGTTCCAGCTGATTGCCGAGGTCAATGGCGAGGAGCCGGTGGTGATCCTCAACGACGCCTCGGCCGACGGACTTCCGGATCTTCGGGAGTTCGACAATGTGGTGGTGTCACCCGGGCCCGGACACCCCGGTCGGGTGCGCGACTTCGGGATCAGCGCCGGCGTGCTCGCCGAGTCCGGGATACCCGTCCTGGGTGTCTGCCTCGGCCACCAGGGCATCGCGGCCGGCGAACACGCCCGGGTGACGGCCGCACCGCAGCCCCGGCACGGGCATCTCTCCAGAATCCGGCACAACGGCGAGGACCTGTTCCGCGGGCTGCCGCAGGACTTCACCGCGGTCCGCTATCACTCGCTGGCCGTGCGGGAGCCGCTGCCCGCGAGTCTCAAGGGCACCGCCTGGTCCGAGGACGGCGTACTGATGGGGCTGCGGCACCGCACCCGTCCGCTGTGGGGCGTGCAGTTCCACCCCGAGTCCGTCCTCACCGAGTACGGCCACCGGCTGTTCCTGAACTTCCGGAGCCTCACCGCGGCCCGGCCCCACCCGGTCCGCCTGGCCAAGTCCCGTATACGCAAGCCCCGTACGCAGGGAGCCCGTACGCAGGAACCCCGTACGCAGGGAGCCCGTACCGACAGCACCGCGTCGGCATTCGTGCCCCGACCGCGGCGGACCGCGCCCGCCGGCCACCGGCTGCACAGCCGCAGGATCGCGACCGCCGTGGACGCCGAGACGGCCTTCACCCGGATGTGCGCCGAGGCGCCCAGAGCGTTCTGGCTGGACAGTTCCCGGGTCGAGGAGGGGCAGTCCCGCTTCTCGTTCTTCGGCGACGGCACGGGGCCGCTGGCCGAGTTCGTGCGCTACGACGTCGAGGCCGGCGTCTGTGAGATCGAGCGGTCCGGGCGGCCCCCGCGCAAGGTCCGGGCGAGCGTCTTCGACTATCTGAAGCGGCAGTTGGCGACCCGTCAGGTGGACGCCGACGAGTTACCCTTCGACTTCACCGGCGGCTATGTCGGCTACTTCGGCTACGAACTGAAGGCCGACTGCGGCTCGCCGAACCGCCACCGGGCCGAGACCCCGGACGCCTGCTGGCTCTTCGCCGACCGGCTGATCGCCGTGGACCACCGCGACGGATTCACCTACGCCGTCTGCCTGGCCGAGAACACCCCCCAGGGAGCGCGGGACGCCGCCGACTGGCTGGACAGCGCGGTGGCACAGCTCAGCTTCGTGCCGCCGGCCGGGCCCGCCATCACCGCGCCGTCCGTGTCCGAGCCCAGCCTCCGCGGCGCCGAACCCTGGCTCACCCGCGACCGTGCGACCTACCTCGCCGACATCGAGGCCTGCCGACGCGAGCTCAACGCCGGGACGAGCTACGAGATCTGCCTCACCAACGCCGCCAAGTTACCCGCGCCGCCCGACCCGTTGGCCTACTACCGGGTGCTGCGGCGCATCAACCCGGCACCGTACGCGGCCTTCCTGAAGTTCGGTGACGTGTGCGTGGCCGGCGCGTCCCCCGAGCGGTTCCTGCGCATCACCCGGGACGGTGTCGCCGAGGCCAAGCCCATCAAGGGCACCGCACCCCGCGACAGCCGCCCGGAGGAGGACGACCGGCTGCGGGACTCGCTCGCCGCGGACGCCAAGACCCGCGCCGAGAACCTGATGATCGTCGACCTGCTCCGCAACGACCTCGGCCGGGTCTGCGAGACCGGCACGGTCAGGGTTCCGCGACTGATGGCCACCGAGACGTACGCCACCGTGCACCAGCTCGTCTCCACCGTCGAGGGCAGGCTCCGCGAAAGCACCGACGCGGTGGACTGCGTACGCGCCTGCTTCCCCGGCGGCTCGATGACCGGGGCGCCGAAGCTGCGCACGATGGAGATCATCGACGCGCTGGAGACGGAGGCCCGCGGTGTGTACTCCGGCGCCGTCGGCTACCTCGGCTGCAGTGGCGGAGCCGATCTCAGCATCGTCATCCGCACCGCCGTCTTCACCGACGGCCGGATGCACCTGGGCGCGGGCGGCGCCATCGTCCTCGGCTCCGACCCGCAGGCGGAGTACGACGAGATGCTGCTGAAGACCGCCGCCCAGCTGCGCGCCCACCACGAGGCCACGGCCGCCGCGGCTGTTCCCGTAAGGGAGCCGGTCAGGTGACCCCGCGTGCCACCTTCAGCCCCACCGACACGACCGGCCCCACGGACACCGAGGCCGGGAATCTGGCATCCGCGCTTGCCGCGCTGGCCGAGCGGCGGGGCTGGACCGATCGGCCCGCCTTCCACCAGGGCCACCGGGCCTGGACCCACGGCGAGGTGCACGACCTCGCGGCCCGCGCCGCCGGCGTGCTGGCCGACCACGGCGTCCGCCCCGGCGACCGGGTCCTGCTCGCGCTGCCCGACTCCCTCGCCTGGGTGACGGCCTTCCTCGCCACCGCCCGGCTCGGAGCGGTCGCGGTACTGGTCAATCCCGAACTGCCCCCGGCCGAGCACGCGTTCATGGCCGAGAACGCCGGAGCCGCGCTGTGCGTGACCGGGCCGGGTCTCGAGGACCGGTTCGCCGGGCGGGCACGGCTCGGTGCCGACCAGCTCGTCGCACTCACCGGCAGCGCGCCGCCGACCACAACTGCCCACCCGGCCGGGCCGCGAACCCCGCTCTACATCCAGTACACCTCGGGCACGACCGGCACCCCCAAGGGAGTCGTGCACTGCCACGGCGACCCCGGCACGTACCACGAGCTCATCGGCGACCGGCTGCTGCGGATCACCCCGGACGACATCACCCTCTCGGTGTCGAAACTGTTCTTCGCGTACGGCTTCGGCAACGCGTTCGCCTTCCCGCTCTTCTCGGGATCCTCCGCCGTACTGGTCGACCGGCGACCCTCACCCGCCGCGGTGGACGAACTCGTCGCCCGTCACCGGGTGACCCTGCTCTACTCCGTACCGTCGGCGTACGCCGCCCTGGTGGCCGACCGGGCCGACGGGCACGCCGCCTGTTTCGCCTCCGTACGCGCCGCGGTCTCGGCCGGCGAGGGCATGCCCGCCGGACTCGGCGAGCGCGTCAGCGAACTGCTCGGCGCGCCCGTACTGGAACAGATCGGTTCCACCGAGGCCGGGCACGCCTTCTGCGCCAACAGCCTCGACGCCAACACCCCGGGCACCGTCGGCCGTCCGGTCCCGGGCTTCGAACTGGAACTGCGGGACCGCGCGGGCCACCCGGTGCCGGACGGCTCGGAGGGCGAACTCTGGGTCCGGGGACCGACGTTGACGCCCGGCTATCTGAACCTGCCCGGGGAGACGGACCGCGTCCTCGTCGACGGCTGGCTGAACACCCGGGATCGCGCGCGGCGCGAACCGGACGGCACCTACCGGCACTTGGGCCGCACCGACGACATGGAGCTGGTAGGCGGCATCACCGTCTCGCCGCTGGAGGTGGAGGCGGTGCTGCGGAAGCATCCTGCGGTACGCGAGGTCGCGGTCGCGGCTGTCACCGACGAGCGCGGCGCCACCGCCCTGCGGGCCTATGTCGTCATCGGCGTCGCGGCCACCGCCGCCCCGACCTTCGCGGCGACCAAGGCCGACCTGCAGGCCGAACTCATCTCGCTGGCCCGCGAGCACCTCGCCGCCTTCAAGGCCCCCCGGACCATCCACGTCGTGCCGTCACTGCCCCGCACCCCGACCGGCAAACTCCGCCGCCACCTCGTCCGCCGAGGCGCGTGGTGACCGCGGCCGTGACCGTGAACACCGCAGAAAGGAAAGGGCCCATGCGACAACCGCAGCCCCTGCTCTCCGATCGTGGGTTCTATCTGGGCCCGATGTTCCAGCAGGCCGCCGACCGGCACGGAGCCGTCCCGGTCACCCTGGACCGCCCGCTGGACGTCAACCCCGACCTCGGGCTCGACCTCAGCTATCCGGTCCTGGCCACCCTGGTCGAGGAACTGTCCGGACGGCTGTGGGAAGCCGGTGTCCGACCCTCCGAGCAGGTCGTCGTCCACAAGACGGACAACGTCGACATCGTCCTGCTGACCTGCGCCGTCTCCCGGATCGGCGCCGTCCCCGTGCTGCTCTCACCGGGCCTGCAGGGTCACGTCGTCGGGCAGCTCCTGAAGCGGCTGCACGAACCGTGGCTGATCACGGACCGGGCGAAACTCACCGGTCCGCTCCGGGACATCGGGGTCGCCGACCTCGTACGGCAGACGCTCGGCGTGGACGACGCACCCGGAGCCGTCCCGCTGGACAAGTACGCCGGCGCCCCACCCCACGCACCCGTCCGGCTCCACCCCCGCGAACCGGCGCTCATCACCCACAGTTCGGGCACGACCGGTGTGCCCAAGCTCGCCGTGCACTGCGCGAACACCATGTGGAACCGGCTCGTCCCGCAGAAGGCCATGGGCTGGCCGACCCGCGGCGAGACGGCGGCGCTGCACATGTCCTTCGTGCACTCGCGCTTCTACCATCTGCTCGGCGTCCTGCTGCACTTCGGCAGCCCGCTGCTGTTCATCACCGATCCCGAGCCCGCGGCGGCCGGTCCGCTGCTCGCCCGGCACCGGCCCGGCATCGTCGAGACCCACCCCAACACCTTCGTGCTGTGGGAGGAGTTGGCCGACGCGCCCGGCGCCCCGCTGGCCCGCGTCCGCTCGTACGGCAGCACCTTCGACGCGATCCACCCGCGCACCGTGCAGCGGCTGCTCGGCGCGTCGAACCGGCGCTCGCCCTGGCTGACGCAGCTCTACGGGCAGAGCGAGACGGGCCCGGTCGCCTTCCAGTGGTACACGCGCCGCAGTGCGGCCCGGGCGGACGGCCGCCGCGTCGGCATCGGCATACCCGGCTTCACCCGGGTCAGGGTCGCCGACAGCGCGGGACGGCGCACCCCGCCCGGGACACCCGGCCGGATCGAGGCCCGCACCAGGGGCCGGATCCTCACCTACCTCGGCGCCCAGGAGCAGTACGACCGTCAACTCGGCCGCGGCTGGTGGCAGATGGGCGACATGGGCTACCGGAACCGGTGGGGCGCCCTGTATCTGATCGACCGTGAGATCGACCAGATCGACTCCGTGCACAGCAATCTGGAGATCGAGGACACGCTGATGTCCCGCCTCGACGAACTGCGCGAGATCGTCATCGTGCCCGGCATCGACCGGGAGCCGGTGCCGGTGGTCTGCGTCCGGGGCGAACAGCCCCTCGACCTGCGGCGCTGGCGGGAGGCCACCACCGACCTGCCCGCGATGGCCGACCCGCGGCAGTGGCGGTTCGACGAGCTGCCGATGACCTCCACCTGGAAGGTCAAGCGGGTCGAGATCACCCGCATGCTCACCGAGAGCGCGGCCGTCACCGCCGAACACCCCGGCGGCGCCTGACGTGAACCCGGTCATCGTCGTGGGCGCGGGGCCCGTGGGTTTGTCGGCCGCACTCGGCCTGCGCGCCCACGGCCTGCCGGTCACCCTTCTGGAAGCGGACCCGCAAGGACGCGAACGGCCTGGCAGCCGCGCCCTGTTCATACACCGAGAGACGCTGCGACTGCTCGAAGGAATGCGCCCGGGACTCGCCGCCCAGATCACGTCGTACGGACGGACCTGGCAGACGAAACGCACCCTGTACCGGGGCCGCGAGGTGTACTCCCGGACGTTCCCGCCCCCCTCGTTCCCGCCGCCCTTCACGAGCCTGCGCCAGGTGGACACCGAGCGGTTCCTGCTCGCCGCCTGCGAGGCGGCCGGGGTGGAGTTCGCCTGGGACGCGCGCGTGACGGGCATCGAGGCCACCGACGCCGGAGCCGTGCTGAGCAGCGAGGACGGACGCGACTGGACCGGTACCCATGTCATCGCCGCCGACGGAGCCCGCTCGGCGGTCCGGCGGGAGTTGGGCATCCCGATGGAGGGCACCAGCTCGGAGGGATTCCATGTCGTGGTGGACGTGGCCGACATCCCGGGCGCCGAACTGCCCCTAGAGCGGGTCTTCCACTACGAACATCCCGGCGTCGGCGGCCGCAGCGTGATGCGCGTGCCGTTCACCGGGGGCTTCCAGGTCGACCTGCAGTGCCGGGACGACGACCCGCAGGAGTCCTACGGGACCGAGGAGGCGGTACGGGAATGGCTGCCGGCGGTCGTGGGGGAGGGGTACGCCGAACGCATCCTGTGGGTGTCGACGTACCGCTTCCTCCGCAAGGTCGCGGCGACCTTCACCGACCCCGAGCACCGGGTGCTGCTCGTCGGCGAGGCGGCACACCTCTTCCCGCCGTTCGGGGCCCGCGGCATGAACAGCGGCATCGCGGACGCGGCGGCGGCGACGACCGCCGTGGCCACCGGAACCGCGGCGGCGGTCGCGGAGTTCGCCGAGGCGCGCCGAACGGCGGCCCTGTTCAACAGCGCGGCGGCGGGCGAAGCCCTGGACCAGCTGCGACCGCGCCGCCGGATCGTACGAGCCAAACAGCGAGCGGCGGCGGCACTGGCACCCGTACTGCCGTGGTGCGGGGCCTGGTTGGAGCATGCCCCGTACGGACCCCGACACGGCTCACCGGCGAGCGCCGGCCGCAAATACTGACCGGACGCACCGACCGGTCGCACTGAGAGGTGGACGATTCGTTGATGACACAACCGGCAATCGCAGAAGGGCTGTTGGCATGGGTACCCGACCACGGTCTGATCGCCGGCCTGGCGGCCGACACGCAGCTGCTGGTCGCCGACTCCTGGCTGGTCCGGGACGGGCGGGTGCGCGGTCTCGACCGGCACCGGGAGCGCTTCCTGCGGGCCTGCGGCGAGTGCGGAGGGCCGTCCTTCGAGCAACTCACCCGGTTCTGGCAGGACATGACGGCCGCGCTGCCTCGTACGGGGTCCTGGTTTCCGCGTGTCGAGCTGGTGGCGGGATCCCTCCAGTTGCGGCTGCTCCTGCGGCACGCACCTGAGCTCGCCCCGGAAGTGCGGGTGTGGGCGTCGGGCCAGCCCGACCCGCGCACGGTTCCCCGCCGCAAGGGCCCGGACCTGGACGCCCTGGCCCGGGTCCGGCAGCGGGCGTGCGGACAGGGCGCCGAGGAGGCGGTACTGATCGCCCCCTCCGGCCTCGTGCTGGAGGCGGCGACCTCCAGCGTGCTGTGGTGGGAGGACGAGACTCTCTGCCTTCCCCCGCAACAGCTGCCCGTCCTGGCCGGCGTCACCGCGGGGCTCATCCAGCAGCAGGCGCAGCGGAACGGGATTCGCCTGGCCCACCGGGAACGAACCGTGGAGGAGCTGAGCGGCCGGGAGGTGTGGCTGGTGAACGCCCTGCACGGAATTCGGCCGGTGTCCGGCTGGGAGGGCCGGTCGATGATTGCGGGGCCGGTCGTGCGGGCCGAGGAATGGCGGAAATGGCTGGACGACATCATGGAGCCACTGCCGACCGCGTGAAACGGTAAAGTTTCATAAAGGATCGCGCCGGACCAATTCATTTCGGCCCGGCGCGATAAAGTCATTCCTGGATTCAGCTGTTCTCCTGGATCGCTCAGGACTTCTTCTGGGCCGGCTGATAAGGGCCTGGAACCATACGTGTCGCGATCGCGATCCGGTTGTACGCGTTGATGACGGTGGCGGCCCAGATCAATGCGGCGATCTGCGCGTCGTCAAAGACCTCCGCGGCCTCCGCGTAGACCGCATCCGGGACGTGTCCGTCGTGCACCAGGGTCACTGCCTCGGTCAACGCCAGTGCGGCGCGCTCTCGTTCGGTGAAGAACGGCGTCTCCCGCCACGCGTTCAGCGAGTAGACCCGCTGTTCGGTCTCGCCCTGGGCGCGGGCGTCCTTCGTGTGCATGTCGAGGCAGAACGCACAACCGTTGATCTGTGAAGCGCGAATCCGGATCAACTCGAGAAGCTCCGGCTCAACCTTGGCATCTTGCGCAGCGGAGACAGCGGCACCGTGCAAGGTGCCCATTGCTCCGGAGACGTCGGGGGTTATTTTCTTGAGGGCCACGCGGGCCGTGGATTCACTCTTGGGCATGAGGCGACTCTATCCGTGCAATGCGGGTCGCGAAATGGAAACGGTGCGAATAGCTGTGTGCCGATTCCCGAGAAGGCCCGGTATCGTGCGCCGGTTCCTACGCGCGCGGCGCATCCGGGCCGGCCCCGACCAGGTCGGCCTCACCGTGGGGACGAGCCTGCGCCGCACGCCAGGCCTGCGCCGCGAGGAACTGGCCACGCTCGCCGGTATCGGCATCGACTACTAGGTCCGCTTGGAGCGCGGCGAGGAGACCCGCCCCAGTCCCTCCGTGCCGGACATGATCGCTCGTGCCCTGCATCTCGACGACGCCGAGCACCAGCAGCCGCGCGAGCTCGTCACCCGGGCCGGGCGGTACGCCCCCGTGCCCCCTCCGCCGCACCGTGTGGGCCCGCAGCAGAAGTTGGTCTTGGAGACACTGCGGCCGAGCCCCGCCTGCGTCATCAGCCGCAGCATCGACCTGGGGGCGGTCAGTCGGGTGTCTCGGTCGAGTCGGCCGGTTCCGAGTCGTCGGCCGGCGTGGGCCGCTCGATGTCGGCGTCGTTGGTCGCGGCCCAGCTGGCCAGCAGGTTGAGGGCGTCCTGGGTGGGTGAGGCGGGCTCGGCGGTGTAGGTGAGGAGGAACTGGCCGGGGGTGTCGCCCAGCGGGAAGGTCTCGAAGGGCAGGTCGAGGTCGCCGACGACCGGGTGGTGCAGGAGCTTGATGCCGGTGGTGTGCATCCGGACGTTGTGGGCGGCCCAGCGGTGCCGGAACTCCTCGCTGCGGGTGGACAGTTCGCCGATCAGGTCGGTGAGCCGCCGGTCGTAGAGATCGCGGCCGGCCTCGGCGCGCAGCATGGCGACCGCATCGTTGGCGACCTGGTCCCAGTCGCGGAAGAACTCGGGCGCGTGCGGGTCGAGGAAGATGAACCGGGCGTTGTTGGGCGGGCGTGCCGGGTCGGCGTAGACCGGGGAGAACAGGGCGCGCCCGAGGGGGTTGGCGGCCAGGATGTCGCCGCGTCCGTTGAGGACGAACGCGGGCGTGCCGGTCATCGAGTCGAGGACGCGCTGTACCGCGGGCCGTACGCGTTGCTGGGCGGGCCTGCGGCGTGGCGGCCGGGCCGGGCCGGCGCCGCGCAGGAGGTCGATCAGGTGGACGCGCTCGGCCTCGTCGAGCCGCAGGGCTTGCGCGATGCCGTCGATGACGCTTTCCGAGACGCCGGTGGCGTTGCCGCGCTCCAGCCGGGTGTAGTACTCGCTGGAGATGCCCGCGAGCAGGGCGACCTCTTCCCGGCGCAGCCCGGTGACCCGTCGGCGTTCTCCGCCGTACGCGGGCAGCCCGGCCTGCTCGGGGGTGACCCGGGCCCGTCGCGTGCCCAGGAATTCCCGGATCTCCGCGCGGAAATCATCACGGATATCGCGATTGGTGTCATGTGGGTCGTTTCTGCCTGCCATGCGTTTCACTCTACGAGCGCTCGGGCCGGGTTGGGGGTCCCTGTCAGTGACCCCCTCATCAGGGACTCCCACACTCCTGTGACAACCGGTTTTGTTGGTGCTGCACCGCCCACGGCGGTGTGAACGGCCCGGACACGGCGGTGCTTGTGCTGCCCGTCCCCAGCCCTTCGCGGCGCCGTCGGCGCTGTGATCACCGGAGTCAGAAGGACGATCATGCGTAGATTCATGCGTCGATACACCAAGCCGGCCGCCGTAGTCACCGCGCTGGGAGCCCTCGGCCTGGCGGCCTTCGGAAACGGGGGCCGTGGCCGACACGGCCGACCGCACCACCGGATCCGGGTCACCGTCCCGAGTCACGGCGGAATCCGTCTCCTGGAACCACGGGACCACTCAGGTGAACAAGCGCATCATCGAGCGCTACACCAGCGAGTACCTGCCCGGTCGCAATCCCGCTCTGGCGAGCAAGTTCGTCAGCCCGGACATCGTCGTGCACTCCGGCGGCCAGACGTGGCAGGGCCGGGACACCTATCTCGGCATCGTCGCCGCGAACCTGAAGGCGTTCCCCGACCTCAAGTGGACGGTGCAGGACATGCGCGCCGAGGGCGACACCGTGGCCGTCCGCTACACCATGACCGGCACCCATGAAGGCCCCTTCGCCGGGGCCGAGGCGACCGGCAAGGCGATCCGCTCGGAGAGCATGGCGTTCTACCGCCTGTCCCACGGCAAGATCGTCGAGGAACGCGCCCAGCTCGACATGCTCGGCATCCTCACGCAGATGGGCGCCATCCCCGCCGCATAACAGCGCAGCTCTGTACTTCACCCACCTCCACTCCCCCCACGCCGAGGGCGGATGACCGGCGCTCGCCGCGCCCTCGGCACGCACGGATCCGCCTCCCCGCCGGGCTTGTGCCGCACATGCGGAGAACCGAAGAAGAGAACCAAGGAAACAGGACACCCCCATGGCATCGACACTGACTGGCACTGTCGCTCTCGTCACCGGCGCGAGCAGCGGGATCGGCGAGGCCACCGCCCGCCAACTCGCCGAACTCGGCGCGTCCGTGGCCCTGGTGGCCCGCCGCAAGGACCGGCTGGACGCACTCGCCGCCGACATCGAGAAGGCCGGCGGCACCGCGCTGGCGGTGGAGGCCGACATCACCGACCGCTCCCAGGCCGAGGCCGCGATCGAGCGGACCGTCGAGCACTTCGGGCGGCTGGACACGCTGGTCAACAACGCCGGTCTGATGCTGCTGGGCCCCGTCGTCAGTGCGGACGCGGAGGAGTGGGAGCGCATGATCGCCGTCAACGTGCAGGGCCTGCTCTACACCACCCGCGCCGCCCTCCCGCACCTGCTCAAGGCCGCCGAGGACGGTACGCGCCGGGTCGCCGACATCGTCAACATCAGCTCCATCGCGGGCCGCGTGGCCTGGAACGGGTACGGCGTCTACAACCTCACCAAGTTCGGGGTGAACGGCTTCACGGAGTCCCTGCGCCAGGAGGTCACCCAGCGGCACGTCCGCGTCGGTGTCCTGGAGCCGGGCGGTGTGAACACCGAACTGGGCTCGCACAACAAGCCCGAGATCCACGGCGAGATGATCCAGCCCTTCCTCGACACGACCGAGATCCTCGCCCCCGAGGACATCGCCGACGGCGTCACCTACATGGTCACCCGGCCCCGGCATGCCTCCATCGGCGAACTGTGGATCATGCCCACCGACCAAGCCTGACAGCCGTCCGGCCCGGTCGACCCGCCCGGCCCTTCTCCGCCCGCTCGGCCGCCGGGAGGGCACGGCGACGCATCACCACCCCACACCAGATGCCGGATGAACGGCGCCTGAAAGGAACCCCCATGAGCAAGGTCATTTTCGTCACCGGTGCCGGACGCGGTCTGGGCACGGACATCGCCCGCGAGGCCCTGGCCGCCGGGCACCGGGTCGTCGCCACCGGCCGCCGCCCCGAGGAGGTCGAGAAGACCCTGGGCGGACCGCAGGACAACCTGCTGGTCACGAAACTGGACGTCACCAGCCTGGAGGACGCCCAGGCCGCCGCGCGGGCCGCGGTCGACCGGTTCGGCCGCATCGACGTCCTGGTCAACAATGCCGGGAACCTCTTCACCGGCTACTTCGAGGAGATCTCGCCCGCGCAGATGCGCCGGCAGTTCGAGACGAACCTCTTCGGCCCGATGAACGTCACCCGCGTCGTCCTGCCGGTCATGCGTCGGCAGCGCGCCGGGCACGTCATCACCATCACCTCGACGGCCGGCCTGGTCGGCATGGAGTTCACCTCCGCGTACGCCGCCTCCAAGTTCGCGGAGGAGGGGTGGATGGAGTCGCTGCGCTACGACGTCGAGCCGTACAACATCCACACCACGGTCGTGGAGCCCGGCTACTTCCGCACCGAACTGCTGGTGGACGGGTCCACCATCTGGCCCGAGCTGTCCATCGACGACTACGCCGAGCGGACCGCCCCGCGGATCGAGGGCATGAAGAGCATGAACGGCAAGCAGCCCGGCGACCCCGCCAAGCTCGCCCGCGCCCTGCTCACCATCGCCGGCCAGGACAAGCCGCTGCAGCGCTTCGTCGCCGGCTCCGACGCCATCGAGGCCGCCGAGGCCAAGGCGAAGGAACTCCTCACCCAGGCCGAAGCCTCCCGCGAACTGGGCGCCGACCTGGCCTACGACGACACCCACGCCTGAGAGGGACGGCAGCATGCCACTGACAGGCGAGTACGAGCCGAGCACGGCGCAGTTCGTACGGGACCATGTGGAGCTGTACGAAAGCTCCGGCGGTACGCAAGGGACGACGCTGGGTGTCCTGGTCACCCGGGAAGAGGACGAGGCACTGGGCAACGTGCCCGTTGTCGTCCTGACCACCCTGGGCGCGAAGAGCGGCAAGATCCGCAAGTCCCCGCTCATCCGGGTGGGGCACGACGGCTCCTACGCCGTGGTCGCCTCCGCAGGTGGAGCCCCCAAGCACCCGGTCTGGTACCACAACGCGGTGGCCGACCCTCGGGTGGAGCTGCAGGACGGCCCGGTGCGCCAGGACATGCTGGCCCGCGAGGTGACCGGGGACGAGAAGGCCGTGTGGTGGGCCCGAGCCGTCGAGGCCTTCCCTGACTACGCCGAGTACCAGAAGAACACGGACCGTGAGATCCCGGTCCTCGTCCTGGAGCCGGCGGCCCAGGAGCACTGACCCGGCCCAGCCGGTTCAGCCCACCGGTCCCCGCCAGCCGTCACTGGCAACACCGGCCTGGCCTACGACGGCCCCGCGCCCCGAGCAATACACCCCACACCTCACACCCCACACCCCACGGTCCGCCGACTGGCGGCACACCGCACTCATCGCGGCCACTGACCGGCCTTGACGACCGGCACGACAAGGAGCATCTGATGAAGCACATATCACTGGGCGGGCTCGATGTCTCGCGTATCGGTCTGGGCGCCATGACCATGGCCGGTACCTACACCACCGGCGGCGGGCTCGATGACGCCGAGTCGATCCGCACCATCCACCGGGCGCTGGACCTGGGGGTCACCCACATCGACACCGCCGAGATCTACGGCCCCTTCCACAGCGAGGAGATCGTCGGCAAGGCGATCAAGGGCCGCCGTGAGGACGTCGTGGTGGCGACGAAGTTCGGTCTGGTCTCCCACTCCGGTGGCGGCCCCGGCGTCATCGACAGCAGCCCCGGCAACGTGAAGACGGCAGTCGAAGGCTCGCTCAAGCGGCTCGGTACCGACCACATCGACCTCTACTACCAGCACCGCGTCGACCCCGACACACCCATTGAGGAGACCGTCGGCGCGCTGGCCGAGCTGGTCGCCGAGGGCAAGGTGCGCCGCATCGGACTCTCCGAGGCCGGCCCCGAGACGATCCGCCGGGCCCACGCCGTGCATCCGGTGGCCGCGCTGCAGACCGAGTACTCGCTGTGGACCCGCGACGTCGAGGCCGACATCCTCCCGCTGCTGCGCGAGCTCGGCATCGGGTTCGTGCCCTACTCGCCGCTCGGCCACGGCCTGCTCACCGGGCAGATCCGCACCGTCGACGACTTCACCGACGACGACTGGCGCAAGACCAACCCCCGCTTCACCGGCGACAACTTCCAGCGCAACCTGCGCATCGTCGACGAAGTGCGGGCCATCGGCGCCGAGATCGGCGCCACCCCGGCCCAGACCGCGCTGGCGTGGCTGCTGACCCGCGGCGACGACATCGCCCCCATCCCCGGCACCCGCCGGGTCACGCGCGTCGAGGAGAACACCGCCGCCGACGGCATCGAACTCACCACAGCGCAGCTCGACCGCCTGAACAACCTCACACCCGCCGTCGGCGAACGCCACGACGAGGCCAACATGGCCAGCATCGACCACTGATCACTGATCACTGAAAGGGCTTCTCATCATGTCCAAGGTTCTTCTTGTCATAGGCCACCCCGACCTGTCCCGGTCGAGGGCCAACGCGGCGCTCGTGGACGCCGTCCGCGATCTGGCCCATGTCACCGTGCACGACCTCTACGCCACCTACCCCGACTTCCGGATCGACGTCGCCGCAGAGCAGGCGCTGCTGGCCGAACACGATGTGATCGTCTTTCAGCACCCGGTGTTCTGGTACAACACCACCCCGCTGTTCAAGCAGTGGCAGGACAAGGTCTTCACCCTCGGCTGGGCCTTCACCATGGACGGCTCCGCCTCGCAGTTGGCCGCCAAGAAGGCCGTCGTCGCCGTCACCACCGGTGTCCCCGCCGATCACTACACTCCCGAAGGCTCGAACCAGGCCACCATCGAGACCCTCCTCAGCAGCTGGCACGCGACCCTGCGGCTGTGCCAGTTCGACATCCAGCAGCCGATGGTCAAGGTGTACGGCACCGCCTTCGGCCTCTCCGACGAGGACCTGGCCACCGCCGCCAAGCAGTACAACGAACTGCTCGCCTCCTACGCAGCCTGACGCGCTCTCACCACCGCGGCCGGAGATGGCCTACCCCCGGCGGGCGCGGCTGGGGACAATGAGGCGCTGGGCGGCTTTCACCGGGTCAGCGCGTACTCACCAGCATCACGGCACGGAAGCACGGCCCGCCCGGAGACCCGTCGGGCGTGGCGAACCTGACCGACCGTCTTCAGGGAGATCTGGGTGATGAGAGCACGCCGTACCACCAGCAGACGTTCTCGGCTGACCGCCTCGGTGATGAGCATGCTCGTCGTGGCCGCCCTGGCGGTGTCCGGCACCAACGCGGCCGCGGCGCCCACGGTTGCCGCCCCGCCATCCGCCGCCTCGGTGTCCGGGGCGGCCTCGGCCATCGAATCCCTGGGGATCGCCGGGACGACCTGGGCCGTGGACGAGCGGACCGGGCAGCTGCGGGTTCTCGCCGACTCCACGGTCACGGACGCCGACCTGGCCAGGCTCCGCCGGGCCGCCGGGCAGTTCACCGGGGCCATGACCCTCGAACGGCTCGACGGCCGACTGCGCACCCTCCTGTCGGGGGGCGACGGCATCTACGCCTCCGGTTGGCGCTGCTCGGCGGGGGTCAACGTGCAAAGCGGCTCCACGTACTACTTCGTCACCGCCGGCCACTGCACCGACGGCGCCCCCACCTGGTACACCAGTTCCGCCATGGCGACCATGATCGGCCCCACCAGTGGTACGAGCTTCCCCGGCAACGATTTCGGCATCGTCCGGTACTCCAACCCGGCCGTGCCGCATCCCGGAACCATCGGAACCGTCGATGTCACCGGGACCGCGGCCGCCTACGTCGGCCAGAGCGTCTGCCGTCGGGGAGCGACCACAGGGGTCCGATGCGGCGTGGTCACCGCGCTCAACGCGACCGTCAACTACGGGGGCGGGACCATCGTCTACGGCCTGATCCGGACCAGCATCTGCGCCGAGCCGGGCGACAGCGGCGGCCCGCTCTACGCGGGCGACAAGGTCATCGGCATCCTCTCCGGCGGCTCCGGGAACTGCACCTCGGGAGGGACCACCTACTACCAGCCGATCCAAGAGGCGCTGAACGCCTACGGCCTGTCCGTCTACTGAGGACTCGTGGGCAACCGGACTCAGGTTCAGATCCTGTCGTCCCGACGGGCTTCACCACATCCATGAGGGCCGGGCTCGTCAAGGGCAGACGCGAGCCCGGCCCGGCGTGTTCGGCAGGCCGAAAACCCCTGCGCCCTCCGCCGCCCTCCGGCATACGCTGACGCCCGCTGTCTGCCGACGGAGGACGTATGGAGATCCGGAGCCTGACCCGTACCGAAGCGGAGCGCCGGGCCGCTCTGTTGACGGTCGAGCGGTACGACGTGGACGTCGACCTCACCGGGCTGACCGACGGGCCGGAGGTGCGGTGTGTGTCCACCGTGACCTTCAGGTGTCACGAGCCGGGTGCGGGGACCTTCGTGGACTGCGCGGCGCAGGTGGTGAGCGCCACGCTGAACGGCGGCCCGCTCACCCCCGCCGGGGACGGCCGGATACCCCTCCCCGCCCTCGCCGGGCACAACGTGCTGCGCGTGGAGAGCGTCCAGGCCGACACGACCACGGGTCAGGGCGTGCACAAGGTGACCGACCCCGCGGACGGCGAGGTCTATGTGTGGATGAGCTTCGAACCGGACGAGGCCCGGTTCGTCTGGGCCTGTTTCGACCAGCCCGACCTCAAGGCCCCGCACGCCTTCACCGTCACGGCCCCGACAGCGTGGACCGTCACCGGCAACTCCGGTGACGCGCGCGTCGAGGAGCTGGACTCGGCCCGCCGCTGGACCTTCCCGGACACCCCGCCCCTGTCCGTGTACAACACCGTCATCAACGCGGGGCCCTTCCACGAGATCCGCCGCGAGGCCGACGGCCACGACCTCGGCCTCTACGCCCGCCGCTCCCTCGCTCCGATCCTCGACCGCGACGCCGACGAGATCTTCACCCTCACCCGCCAGGGCCTCGCCTTCTTCGGCGAGGCCTTCGCGATGCCGTTCCCGCAGCGCGGGTACGACCAGGTGTTCATGCCCGAGTTCGGCGGGGCGATGGAGAACTACGGCTGCGTGACCTGGTCGGACGGGTTCCTGCGGCGGGCCGCGCCGACGCCCGCCGAGAGCGAGCTGCTCGCCAAGGTGCTGCTGCACGAGATGGCGCACATGTGGTTCGGCAACATCGTCACCATGCGCTGGTGGGACGACCTCTGGCTGAACGAGGCGTTCGCGGAGTTCGCCTGCCACTGGGCCGCCGAGCGCGCCACCCGGTACACCGACGCGTGGGCCGGTCACCTGGCCGACGAGAAGCTCAAGGCGTACCTCTCCGACCAGGGTCCTGTCTCGCACCCGATCCACCAGCCCATCCACGACGTCGCCCAGGCCGCGTCGATCTTCGACAACATCACCTATCCCAAGGGCGCCTCCGTCCTCCAGCAGCTCATGACGTATGTCGGCGAAGAGCGCTTCAGGGCCGGGATGACCGCCTACTTCGCCCGCCACGCGTGGGGCAGCGCCACGCTCCAGGACCTGATGGACGCCCTCTCCGAGGCCAGTGGCCGCGACCTGGACGCCTGGCGCACGGCCTGGCTCGCCACGGCGGGCACCGACCGTTTCTCGCTGGAACGCGACGGCGACACCGTCACGCTGGTGGCCGCCGACGCCCCGCGCCCGCAGGTGCTGGCGGTGGGCGCGTACGGCAGGAACGGCGAAGCCGGCGGAGCCCTGGAGCGCAGGGCGCTGGTACGTGTCGAGGTGACGCGGACCCGCACTCCGGTCACCGGCCTCCCGCCCGAGGCGGACATCGACGTCCTGCTGATCAACGACGAGGACCTGACCTTCGCCACGACCCGCCCCGACCCCAAGACCAGGAACGCCTTCTTCCGCGCGGCGGCGGAACTGCCCACGGCCATCTCCCGGGGCGTGGCCACGGCAACCGTGTGGGACATGCTCACCACCGGCGAGGCCACGGCGGCGGAAGCCGGGCGGTGCATCACGGCGGTCCTGACGGCCGAGACGTCCGACGCCGTGATCGAGCCGTATCTGACCCTCGCCGCGAACATCGCCGAACTGTGGGCGCCGTACGGCGAGCGCGCCGGGCTGACGGCGGCGGTGGCGACCGCCTGTCGACGCCTCGCCGCGGATCCGGGCCGCCACCGGGTCGCCCTGCGCGGCCTGGCCCGCACCGCGACGAACCCGGACGACCTGGCCTGGCTCCGCGAACAGGCGGGCGACGACGTGGACCTGCGCTGGCGCGCACTGGTCCGGGAGGCGGAGCTGGGCGGGGACGTGTCGTCCGAGGCCGCCCTCCTGCTGGCACGCGACCCGGACCCCGACGCCTGGGTCCGCGCACTCACCGTACGGGCCGCACTGCCGGACCCCGCCGCGAAGGCGGAGGTCTGGCAGAAGCTGGCGGAGGACCGCGCGGTTCCCGTCAGCTCGGTCGGCCAGGTCGCGGCGGCCTTCTGGCGCCCTGCCCAGGATGCGCTGCTGGCGCCCTACACCCAGCGCTATCTGGACCTGGTCCCGGACCTGCACCGAGGCGGAATGATCCCGGCGATGGTCTTCGCGGGCCATCTCTTCCCACCGCATGCCGTCGACTCCGCCTACGTCGAAAAGGCTCAGCACGTGTCCCACGAGGCGGCCCCGGTGGTCCGCAGCACCCTCCTGGAGCGCTCGGACGCGGTAAGGCGAATGCTCCGCTCCCGAACCCGGACGGCCTGACGGGAAGCAGGCCCCGGCCCTTGCCGGAGCGAGCCGGCTCACACGCTGTCACAGCCTCGTGATCGGCGGCGGATACACCGGCGGCACGGTCAGCTACGACTACCTGGTCTACGCGGTGGGCAGTGGCAGCGCGGAACCGTCGCGCACGTTGCTCGCGAACGTATTCGACACTACGGTCCGCAATGATCATCCGGCGCACGCCGGAGCGGGCGGCGGACGAGGGAAGAGCACATGCGAGAGCAGTCGGCAGGCGTCATCCGCAATCCGGTCCTGGCCGGCTCGCACCCCGATCCGTCCGTCCTGCGGGTGGGTCCTGACTTCTATCTGGCGACGTCGACCTTCGAGTGGTACCCGGGTGTGCGGCTGCACCACTCCACGGACCTGGTGCACTGGCGGACCCTCGGCGGGGCCCTCGACAGCACGCGGCTGCTGGACCTGACGGGGTGTCCGGACTCCGGCGGTGTGTGGGCGCCCAACCTCAGTTACGCGGACGGCCTGTTCCACCTCCTCCACAGCAACGTGTCCACCTACACGGGAGGCTTCACCGACAACCCCAACTACCTGGTCACGGCCCCCTCGGTCCAAGGCCCCTGGTCGGAGCCGGTGTTGTTGCACGCCCGTGGCTTCGACGCGTCCCTGTTCCACGACGGTGCGGACAGCTGGATGCTGAACATCGTCCACGACTGGCGTCCCGGACACGGTGGTTCCGCCGGCCTGGAGGCGCGGCGCTACGACCGCGCCGCGGGCCGCCTGACCGGCCAACCGGTCCCTGTCGTACTGCCACCGCAGGCCGGCTGGATCGAGGGCCCCAACCTCTACCGCCGCGGCGAGTGGTACTACCTGCTCACCGCGGACGGCGGCACGGGCTACGACCATCAGGTCACCGTCGCCCGCTCGCGCACCCTGACGGGACCTTACGAGCGTGATCCGCGGGGCCCGTTGATCACCGCCCGCGACCATCCGGACCTGCCGTTGCAGAAGGCCGGGCACGGCAGTCTGGTGGAGACCGAAGGCGGACAGTGGTACCTGGCCTACCTCGTCGCCCGGCCCCACGGACGACGAGGCCCGTGCGTGCTGGGCCGGGAGACGGCGCTGGCGCCCGTCACCTGGACCGCCGACGGATGGCCGCGTACCCCGACCGGTCTGCCGGCCCTGGAGGTCCCCGCCCCGGACATCACCGCGAAGACCGAGGACATGCCCTCCTGGACCGGCCCTGCGGACAGCAACGACGGTGACGACAGCAACGACAGTGATGACGGCAACGGCGGCGATGACGGTAACGACGGCGATGACATCGACGGAATCGAAGAAATCGACGGATTCGACCGGCCGACCCTGGGCCCCCACTGGTCGACCCTGCGGCGGCCTGCCGCACCCGACTGGGTCTCCCTCACCGAACGCCCCTCCCACCTGCGACTTCACGGCGGCCGGTCGCCGCAGAGCCTGATCGGGTCCAGCCTCGTGGCCCGCCGGATGACAGCGGCGCGCTCCTCGTTCGAGGCGACGATGGAGTACCGGCCCCGCGCCTTCCAGCAGCTGGCCGGGATCACCGCGTACTACAACACCGGCAACTGGTACTACCAGTACGTCACCGCGGACGACGACGGGCAGGCGGTCCTGCGTACCGCACGCTGCGACCGGGGCGTACTCGACGTCGACGAAGCCGGTCAGGAATCCCTCGGCGGGACCACCCGGCTCCGGCTCGGCCTGGACGTCGACGGGGCCGCGCTGAGTTTCCGCTTCGACACCGGTGACGGCTGGCGGCCGTTCGGTCCGCCCCTCGACGCGACGGTGCTGTCCGACGAGCACGCCGAACACATCGAGGACGGGCAGATCCGCTCCCTCGGCTTCACCGGCGCGTTTCTCGGCCTGTGGGCTTGGGATCTCACCGGGGGAGGCCTGCACGCGGACTTCGACGAGGTGGCGTATCGCGCCGGGCGGTGAGCGCGCACCGGTGCGTCGTTCCTGACCGTCAGCCGCCCGGGCTCGCGCAGATGTCCTCCGGTGGGCGGAACGAGCGGCCGTCCGTCGACTCCGCGTCCACCTGGGCGCGTACGGTCTCCAACTGCTGGAGCAGTGAGGTGAGATGCCGTTCCGTGGGGTCGCCGAAGAAGGAGAGGACCGCGCGGTGGAAGGCGTCCCGGAGTTCGGGCGGCAGCACGTCCGAGGCGTCGAAGCAGAGGGTGCGGGCGCGTGAGTTGAGTAGGGCGTCGATCTCCTGCTCGATGGGGGTCGCGGGCGCGGTGGGCGGCAGCCCGGTCGTGTTCGGGAACAGCGGGCGGACCGCCGGGTCGGCCGCCGCCCGCCAGCGCTCCCGGCCGGCCGGGCTCGACAGCCGCTCCACCAGTTCCTGGGCCGCCGGGTCGTCGCTGAAGACGGCGGCCATGTCGCCGGCGACCTCGTACGCGTCCCGGTATGCGGCCTGCCCGTCCAGGAACCGGGCGGACGGCTCCACACGGATGTCGTCGCCCGCGTACACGTACCGGATGAAGGCGTTCTGGTGTTCGTGCGTGCAGCCGCCGAAGCCGGGGGAGTTCAGCAGGCCGCGCGGTCCTTCGGGGCCTGACGTGCCCTCGTACGACGTGGTCAGGGACCGTTCGACGGACGCCTCGGAGCGGTCGCCGAGCAGCCGTGCCCAGGTCGTCCAGGCCCGTCGGACGGCCGGGTCGCGCCAGTCGAGGCGGCTCGTGGCCCACTCCGTGTAGAGGGCCGGGCCCGCCTGGTGGAGCAGGATGTCCTCGATCCAGTCGGTGCCGGGCCAGCCCGAGGTGGCCTGCGAGGCGAGCCCCACGCACCACGTCGGATCGTCGCCCGCGTCACTCGGGGTGTCCTCCTTGCTCCACACCAGGCTCTTCAGGTCGACCTTCAGCGGCACCCAGTACGTACGGCGCCTGCCGTCCACCAGCATCGTCGGCGCCCAGGGCGGATACGCGCGCTCGGCGGTCCGCTCGGCGAGGGGCTTGAGCTGGTCGCGGCGGGCGTACTCGGTGAGTTCGCCGATGCTGTTGAGGATCGCCACGTCCGGCGGGGCGTCCGCCTCCAGTTGTGAGACGAGTGTCTCGCGCAGCGAGCGGGTGCCTTCGTACGTGTACGTCCTGCCGGTTCCGTCGTCGAGTTGTCCGAGGGCGGCTTCGAAGGCCTCACCCTCCTTGCCGGTCCACGGGCCCAGGACGACGAGGGGGTCCGGGGTGTCCGACGTACAGCCGGGGACGAGGGCGAGCAGACAGGCCACGAGCAGGGCGCGCAGGGCGTGGCCCGCACGACGGCTCACGCGACGGTTCATGTGGCGGCTCCCGGGCGGGCGACCACGAGGTACTCGCGGCGGTAGGCGTGCAGGGCGCCGCCGACGAGACCGGCGGCGACCAGTCCCGCGGGGAACACGAAGGGGGCGATCCCGTCCAGGAAGGCGAGCCGCCCGTCGGCCAGACCGTCGTCGATCCGGTCGTCCAGCACCTCGATGGCCAGCGGGTCCGGGCCGTCGAAGGGGCGCTCCTCGGCGACCGTCTCCGTCTGGGGCGAGGTCCTCCTGCCGAGCGTGTCCGCCACGGGGACGGTCCCCGCCTGCGCGTGCTGCGCCAGCAGCGCGTCGGCCGTCAGGAGCGGTACGGCGAGCAGCGGCAGGGCGGCGGCCGCCAGCGGGATGCTGAGCCGGATGCGGAAGCGGCGGCGCAGGAAGGACACCGTCCGCCAGAGCCCGGCGGCGAGCAGCACGAGGGCGAGCCCGGAGACGACGGCCGCGGCGAGCACACCCCCGCCCCAGGCGGCCCGGTCCGCCAGCCGTTCGCGCAACTGCCGCTCAAGACCCGACACCCGGTCCACGATCGAGGTCGCGCCCGAGCCGGTCGTGGGCCGGCACGGCGGATAACGGTTCCCGCTGTCCGCGGCGGCGACCGGGGTCGAGCAGAGCATGCTGCGCGCGTACGTCAGCTCGGCGTCCCGCAGGACCGGGTCGGTGGCGTCTCCCTGGGCCCGGCCGATCCAGCCCGTGTAGTCCACGACCAGCGCGGACACCACGCGCAGTTCCTGCTCCTCGGCCACGGTCAGGGCCCCGCTGCGGGTGACCTGGTTGAGGCTCTGCGTCGCCCGCGCCACGCGGGTGCGGTAGCGCTCGCTGAGCCCGCTGAGTTCCGATGCCCGACCCTGCTCCAGGTTCTCCTCGGCCTCGCCCTGCGCGATGAACAGCGAGGCCCTGGCGTTCGCGAGACCGACCAGCGCGGGCGCCAGCCGGTCCCGCACATACGCCGAGTCGCCCCGCACGTCCGCGTAGGCCCAGCCGAACGCCCCGAAGGCCACGACGGCGAGCAACGGCAGCGCGACGAGCCGGTCCCGCAGATACCCGCGGTTTCGACGGCCGGTCGTCGACGGCCACGCGTAGCGCCAGACGCGGCGGGCGAGTTCGACGGTGACGGTGCGGGCGGCCCGGGCCGCCCGGGCGGCACGCGGCAGACGCGCGGGTGGCCGGGCACCCGTACTCCCGTTGGCGCCCGTGCTCCCGTTAGCACCTGTACCCACACCGGTATCCACATCCCCGTCGGCGCCCGCGTCCGCACCGCGGGCCGCCCGCCGTGGCCACCCGGCTCGCGTCACTCGCGGGCCGTCCGGGACGTCCTGGCTGTCCGGTCGGGGTTGCCCGGCGACACGTCCTGCGATGCGTTCTTCGGGGCATGCTTCCCGGGCGACGGTGTACGGGCGATCGTCCGGAGCCAGTTCGTGACTCTCTTTCCGAGCCATGGGCTGTCCCTGTGGTGTCGGAAGGCGAGCGGGCGGACCTCGTAGGCGCGGTCCAGCAGGGTCTCGGCGACGGCCGCGTCCTCGGGGGCGGCGGAACGGGCGGCCTGGTGGGCGAGGGCGAGGTAGAGGCGGGAGAGGTCCTTGCGGAGGCCGATCTCGTCGGACGGGAGGCCGAGCCGTGCGTCGGCGCCCGCGGCCAGCGCGGCCAGGCCCGCCGCGTCCAGCGGGCCCCGCGCGAGCGCGCCCCGCACGGCCTCCCACACCTCCGCCGTCATACGGACCCGGGCCTGCTCGTCCGTCAGCCCGTGCGCGTGGAACAGCCGGGACAGCCGCTCCAGCACCTCGCGGAGCCGCTCGGTCACCTCGTCAGGGCGCTCGGCGGTGCGCACATGCTCGACTCCGACCCGAACGGCCGCCGTACGCGCGGCAGTCCGGTGCCGCGAGTGCTGCGGCACCGCGTCCAGCGCCCGCACGGCGTCGTCCCGGGCCCGCTCGCCGCCCAGCGCGAGGCGCGCCCGCACCGCGCCGAACGCCGCGCTGCCCAGTGACGGGTTGCGCAGCCGCACCGCCTCGTAGAACGTCAGCGCCTCGTGCCACCGGTCCAGGCGCTCGGCGCAGTAGCCGAGCGCCAGCTTCGGTGCGTACTCGCCCGGAAGCGCCGCGAACACCCGGTCGAAGTGCCCCCGGGCGGCGGCCACTTGGTCCCCGGCCACTTGGTCCCGGCCGAGCGCGAGCAGCCCGCGGTGCCAGTCGAGCCGCCAGTCGTACGGGCCGTGCTCGGGCCCGATCAGCGCCTCGGCGGACCGCAACTCACGCTCGGCGGCCTCGGTTCCGCGCCCAGCCATCCTCAACCGCAGTCGGCAGCGCAGCAGATGGACCTCTACCGAGTCCCGCCAGTCCCCGGTGTGCTGCAGCAGTGCCTCCGGGGCGGCGTCGGCCAGCCGGCTCAGCTGCCCGTGGTGCTCGTCGTGCGGATCGGGCCGCGGGACGGGCAGCCGCTGCGCGACCTCGCGGGACGTGGGCGGCGCGTACGCCGTGGGGGCGTCCGGCGCGGCCCACCGGGCGAGGGGCGGCGCGGACCCGAGCGCCCCGTCGAGCGCGTAGGACGACTGGAGGAAGCGCGGCGACGGTTCGAAGGTCTCCGTGCCGGTCCGCAACGACCTCAACTCCCGGAACACACCCCGCAGTTGCTCCTCCATCTCCCGCGCGGTGGCGAATCGCCCGGCCCGCTCGGCCCGGGTCGCGCGGTGCAGCACACGGGCGAGCGACACGAGGCCGACTCCGCGGGGCGGGGGCGCCGTCATCAGGCGGGTCTCCGGGGAGGTGGGAGCGGCCGGGTCGTCCGGTGTGCCGAGCCGGGCGAGCATGTCCAGGGAGCCCAACTCCGCCAGGTCCGCCGGCGATTCGCCTAGACCGCTCAGCCGCCGCAGTGTCTCGCCCAGGCTGAACAGGTCGTCCTGGCCGGTGGATTCGCCGTTCGGGCCCACCGTCGGGGCGCGGAAACCCTCCGTGGTGTGGCCGGGGAGGCCGGCCGTACGGACGCTTCCCACGTCGATGATCTTCGTCGTGGTGCCGTCGTGCATGACGTTGTCCGGTTTGAGGTCGCCGTAGACCTTGCCCGGCCGGTCGGCGTGCAGATACCCGAGCGCGGACAGGACGCGTATCCCGTAGGCGAGGACGAACTCGTGGAAGCGGCCGCCGCCGAACTCGGCCGGGTTCACCCGGGCCCGCGCCCGCACCTCCTCCAGGGTGAGCCCGTCCACGTACTGCAGGACGAGGAAGTCCCCGACCTCGGGATGGTGTCCGTAGTTGAAGACGCGGATGATGTCGTCGTGGCTGAGGTCGACCAGGGCCCGCCGCTCCTGGGCCAGTGCGCCCGCCCCGGCCGCCGCCTGTTCCGGGTGCAGGATCTTGATGGCGACCTCGCGGTTGTCGACCTTGGTGTCGCGGGCGAGGTGGACCTCGCCCATTCCTCCGTAACCGAGTTGCCGGATCAGCCGGTACTGCCCCGAGAGGAGCTGGCCCTGCGGCAGCGGGAGCCCGGCCGGGTCGCCGCCGTGCGGCACCGCGCTCTCCGGCAGCGTGATCGTGGGCAGCAGGGTCGGGTCGGGATTCTCCTCGGGGAGCTCGACGTACGCGACCCGCAGGATCGGCGGCGGCGCGACGACGAGCGGCCCGAACGACCCGTCCGAGTCCGGCGGTTCACCGGACGCACCCCTCCTGCCCGAAGCCCCCTCCATGCCTCCCGAGGATAGAGGCGGCGGCCGGAATTGACCCCGCGCAGGTGGGGAGGTGATGTGTGCGAGTGCGAGTGGCCCGGGGGCATTCACCTCGCCGGAGACGGGACGGGCGTCGGCCGTCACTCATGTCAGCCGTGGTCCCGAGGGTGAGACCCGGGCCCGCCGTTCCCGTTGCGGTGGGCCGAGGAGGCGATCAACTGGTCGATCAGCGCGATCAGTACGTCCCGGCACGACTCGCGGTCCCGGGCGTCGCAGAGGAGGACGGGGGTGTGTTCCGGCAGCGCCAGTGCGTCACGGATCGCCTCGGGGGCGTACGGATGCTTCCCGTGGAAGCCGTTGACCCCGACGACGAACGGGATGTCCCGCCGCTCGAAGAAGTCGATCGCGGCGAAGCTGGACTCGGGCCTGCGGACGTCGATGAGGACCACCGCGCCCAGGGCGCCGATGGCGAGGTCGTTCCACATGAACCAGAACCGCTGCTGCCCGGGCGTGCCGAAGAGGTACAGCACCAGTTCCTGGCTGAGCGTGATCCGGCCGAAGTCCAGGGCCACGGTGGTGGCGTGCTTCTCCGGGATGCCGTTGAGGTCGTCGACGCCCAGGCCGGCCGAGGTCAGCGACTCCTCGGTGCGCAGCGGAACGATCTCGCTGACCGCCCCGACCATGGTCGTCTTGCCGACGCCGAATCCTCCGGCGATCAGGATCTTGACCGTGTCCGGTGCTTCGGGTGCCGAAATCCCCTGGATGACGGGGTCAGAGCCGGCCAAGGCCGTCCCTCACTTTCTGCAGCAGGTCCATGTCGGAGGTTCGGGAGATCTGGCGTGGTGCGTGGGCGGTGATCCGGCCCGCCTCCAGCAGGTCGCACAGCATGATGCAGACCACGCTCACCGGCAGGTCGAGCTGGGCCGCCAGCTCCGCCACCACGACCGGCTTCGCGCACAGCCGCAGAATCCGCGCGTGCTCGGGCTGCGACCGGGCGATCAGGGCGGGCTGCGGATCCACCGCGGTGACCGACGTGATGAGGGTGAAGTCGGCGCGGCTGGGCCGGGTCCGGCCGCCGGTCAGCGTGAACGGTCTTACCAGCCGTCCCGCCGCGTCGCCTCCGTTCACCTCACTCGCCGTTGTCGGTGGCGATGACGCCGGCGCGCGGGGCCGCACTGAGGTGCTCGCCGATCTTCTTCACCAGCATGTTCATCTGGTACGCGACCACGCCGACGTCCGCCCCCTGGCTGGTGAGTACGGCGAGATGGGCGCCGGGTCCTGCCGTGCTGAGGATCAGATAGCTGTTGGCCATCTCGATGAGCGCCTGGCGCACGGGGCCGCCGCGGAAGTCCATGCTGACGCCCTTGCTGAGGCTCATCAGACCGGACGCGGTCGCCGCCAGCCGCTCCGCGTCGTCGCGCAGGAACCCCGTGGACCTGCTGACGACCAGTCCGTCCTCGGAGAGCACGACGGCGTGGTTCACCTCGGCGACCCGTTCCACCAGTCCGGTGAGCAGCTGGTCGAGCTGGCTGTGCGTGGCGGGGATGGGGCGTGTCATTTCTCTGTCCTTCATGAGCGTTCTGCGGGCGGAGTCGAGGTGATGGATGCGCCTTCCGGTGCGGCTTCTTCCCCTTGGTCGTACGTCGTATCCGTGTCGTTGTCACGCGCCTGGAGCGTTCCGCGCTGGAAGCCGGAGAGCGAGGAGGCCGCGCGTTCCGCGGTGAAGTCCGCCGAGGAGTCGTCCGCCTCGGCGGGCCCGGAGTCCTCCCGCAGCTCGGCCGCCAGGCTGGTCTGCGGCACCCGTCGCGGCAGCGGAGTCAGCCCTCCACCGCTCTCGGCCTCGGTCGAACGGGCGGCCGCCCGGCGCCCGGCGGCACCCGAGTCGGGATGCGGCATGCCGACGGCGGAGGAGGAGGAGGCGGACCGGGGCGTGGCGGTGGCCGGGGACGCGTCGGCCGTCCGGGCCCGGGCCACCGGCTGCGCCTCGTGCGAACGCTCGTGGGTCTGCCGGTCCGGGGCCGAGGCGCCGCCGGCCGGGCTCTTCGCCGCCGCGGCCCCGACCGGCTCCGGCCGGGCCGACGCGTGCGCCGGGTCCGTGATCTCCGTGTCCGGGGACGGGGGTTCAAGCGGCTCCCGCACCACGATGTCGTGCGGGATCAGCACGATCGCCGTGGTCCCGCCGTACGGCGAGGAGCGCAGCGTGACGGCGATGCCGTGCCGGGTGGCGAGCCGGGCGATCACGAACATGCCGAGCCGCAGGTCGTCGGCGAGCGCCACCACGTCGAACTGCGGGGGCACCGCCAACTGGGCGTTGAACGACGTGTAGTCGTCCTCGGACATGCCGAGGCCGCGGTCCTCGATCTCGACCGCGAGACCCTTGGCCACCATCGCGGCCCGCACCCCGACCGGGCTGGGCGCGGGGGAGTACGCGGTCGCGTTGTCGATGAGCTCGGCCAGCAGGTGGATGACGTCCGCCACCGCGGGCGGGGTCAGGAACACCTCCTCGTCGGTGTGCACCTCCACCCGCTGGTACTCGGCGACCTCACCGACGGCACTGCGCAGGATGTCGATCAGCGCGACCGGTTCGGTCCAGCTGCGCCGCGGCTGCTCGCCGCTGATGATGACGAGGTTCTCCTCGTAGCGGCGCAACTGGCTGGCGGTGGAGTCGAGTTCGTACAGGCCCTTGAGGATGTCCGGGTCCTGGTGCGCGCGTTCCAGCGCGTCCAGCTTGGTGAGCTGGAGGTTGACCAGGTTCTGGCTCTGCCGGGCGATGCCCAGGATCACCTTCTGGAAGCCGCGTCTGGTGTCGGCGAGCTCCACCGCGGTGTGCACCGCCGTGCGCTGCGCGGCGTTGAACGCCTGTGCCACCTGGCCGAGTTCGTCCCGACCGTAGTCCAGCGGGGGCGTGGCCGACTCCACGTCGATCTTCTCGCCGCGGTCCAGACGCGCGACCACGTCGGGCAGCCGCTCCTCCGCCAGGCTGAGGGTGGCGATCCGCAGCCCGCGCAGCCGCCGGGAGAGGGAGCGGGTGATGCGCCAGGACATGACGACGCAGACCAGCAGGGCGACGAGGCCCGCGGCGCTCAGCGAGGCCGCCTTGACCAACAGGTCCTGCGCCTTGTCGTCGCTGCGTTCGAGCAGGGCGGTGGTCTGCTGGCGGATCAGTGTCGTGTACTGGTCCGACAGGCTGTCCATCGCGGTGACCCACTGCTTGCGCGCGTCCGGCAGGTCGATCCTCCGGTCGCTGGCGCCGCCCTTCCCCCGGGCCGCGAGCACCTGGTCCTCGACGGTCTCCAGGGCCTTCCACTCCGGCCCTTGGAGGATCCGCTCGGTCTGTGTCTTCACCGTGCCGTTCAGCGAGGGGACGAGCTGGTCCTGGACGAACCAGCGCCGCGCGTTCACCAACTGCGTGAAACGGCCCCACGACTCCTCGTCGACCCGCCCGGACGGCCAGGCGAGTTCGAGCTGGGCGTCCTCCTGGGAGACCAGCTCGGCCGCGTGCTCCAGCGCGACGAGCGGACCGGCCTGCGAGGTGAGATCCCCGTCGTCGACCTGGGAGAGCTCCTGGAAGGCGTGGACCTGATCGTCGATGATCGACGTGTACTGGTCTAGCACCTGCACTGCGGTGATGTCGGTGGGGTTGTCCACCTGCCCCCGGTAGTACTCCAGGCTGCCCACCGCGGCGATCACCGAGTACATCCGGTCGCTGATCCGCTCGGGGGCCTTCGCCACCGCGCCGGACTGGCCGACCAGCTTCGCGACCTCCACGTCAGTACGCTGCCGCTGCTCGTCCAGGGCCGCCCGGGAACTTCCCGGCGAGGCCAGCAGCATGGCCGACAGCCCGCGCTCCCGCTGGAGCGCGAGCGTCGCGTCGGTGCCCATGGCCCCGGTCGACTTGCTCAGCCCGGTCTGGTCCCGCAGCCGCAGGCCCTCGGAGAACATCTGCGTCGTCGTCAGACCCCACATGGCGGCGAGGGTGACGCTGGGAACCAGCGCCAGAAGGATCAGCGAGAGACGTATGGAGCCTAGACGGCGCCGGGGACCTGTCCGTGGAGACATCGTCGTCCTAGGGCGTTCAGCGAGCGGAAGGGGGCTGCGGGGAGGCGGGGGAGGGAGGTAACAGGGACGGTCGGTGGAGGTGGGGGCGCGGGACGGGCGCGGTGGGTGGCCGCGTGTCCGGTCCAGCACAGGGGGTGGCCAGGATGCTATCCGTACAAGTGACCGTACGCACCGTGAGTACCCGAAACCTTGGCGACGCCGTTACATGACGATGGCGTGCGCGTGGGGTTCGGGCCGTCGGAATCAGGGTGCTCAACGGGTTCCGTTCGCCGCGAACTCCGCGACAGCGGCGGCGTTCGTCTTCGTCACGAACGCCGGACCGGTGAGTACCGGGGCCTCTCCGCCGCCGCTGACGTTGCCGTTGGTCTTGTAGAGCCAGAGCGAGTCCACGGCGAGATAACCCTGCAGATAGGGCTGTTGGTCGACCGCGAACTGCACGTCTCCGCCCTGTACGGCCTTGACCAGGTCCTTGTTGAGGTCGAAGGTGGCGACCTCGGCCCCGCTGCCCGCCTCCTGCACGGACTTCACCGCCGCGAGCGCGAGCTGCGCCCCGTTCGTGACGACCTCGTCGATGGTCGGGTCCTGCCGGACCCGGGCCGTGATGGACTCGGTCGCCGCGTCGAGGTCGGAGCCGTTCACGTAGAGCATCTCGGTGTCGCCGCCGAACGCCTTCTTCACTCCGGCGCAGCGCGCCTCCAGGGCGACGTTGCCCCGCTCGTGGATGACACACAGGGCGTTCTCGGCGCCGAGGGTGTCCAGTCTGTCGCCGACGGCCCGGCCCGCCACGCTGTCGTCCTGGCCGAAGTACTCCAGCAGGCCGGCCGACTTCCAGGCGTCGATACCGGAGTTGAGCCCGACGACCGGGATGCCCGCCGCCTCGGCCTCGGCGACCGCGCCCTTCACCGCGTCCGGCTTGGCCAGGGTCACCGCGATGCCGTCGACCCGGTCGGCGACCGCATCCCGCACCAGGTCGGCCTGGTCCGTGGCATCGGGGTCGTTCGCGTACGTCAGCTCGATGCCGTCCTTGGCGGCCGCCGCCTGCGCGCCCCTCTGAACCAGCTCCCAGAACGCGTCGCCCGGGGCGCTGTGCGTGATCAGGGCGACCTTGAGCCGGGCGGTGCCCGCCCGGCCCGCCGGGCCGGCGTCGCCGTCCGGCTCCGGTCCGCCGGAATCGGAGCAGCCTGCCGTCAGCAGACAGGCGGCCGCGGTCGCGGAGGCCAGCGCCGTGCCGCGTCTGGATCCGGTGGAGACGTGCCGTATGGGGGTGGTGTTCATGGGGGTGCGGGCACCTCGCTGTGCGGCCGGCAAGCGGATGGAGAGCGTCAAGGAGCCATGACCGTCGGCGCGTTGTGGGCCGACTGTCTGGCTTCCGCTGGCCGGAGCCAATCGTGTGTGACGCCTGGTAGTCAAGTGAGCGCCGGAATGGCCGTCCGGATGGCCGGAGTTGTCGTATTCGATCTTGAGATGTGGTCGTGGGCGGTCAATGACTCCTGGTCGTGGCCGTGTTGCCGCCGTCCGGATGCGGACGGCGGGGCGTGAAGGGGTCCCGAGCGTCCTGCGAGTCCCGCGAGGCTCGTGTCTCCCTCGGCTCCCGCAACTCCGTTCGGGCGCGGGACGCGGCACCGATCGCGACCGCGGAGCCGCCGAGTCCGGCCCGTACGACCCGGATCGGGTGGCCGCTGACGGGAGGTTCGGCGGCGAGCACGGCCAGGATCGGCGGTTCGAGGAGGTCCCACGCTTCGCTGACACCGCCGCCGATCACGAAGGTGGTGATGTCCAGCAGGCCCGCCGTGACCAGGATCGCGCGGGCCACCGCCGCACCCGCGGCCTCGTACACGGCGAGTGCGTCCGGGTCGCCGAGGCGCGCCGCCTCGGCGACGGCGAGCGCGGTACGGGCCGTACGCGCGGTGTGGCTCCCCCCGGTCCGGTCGCCGTACCGCGCGCCGATCGAGCGGCCGGAGGCCAGTGTCTCCAGATGGCCGCGCCCGCCGCAGGTGCACGGGAGGTCGCCGAAGCCCGGCACATGGCCGATCTCGCCCGCCGCGCCGTGCGGGCCGTCGTACAGCGCGCCGTCCAGCCACAGGGCGCCGCCGACGCCGGTGCCGAGCGTCATGCCGAGCACGTGCGGTTCGCCCGCGACGGCTCCCTCGGCCACCTCGCCGCGGAGGAACGCGTTGACGTCGTTGTCGAGGAAGACCGGTACGCCGAGCTCTCCCGCCATCGTCGCCGTCACCTCGAAACCGGCCCAGTCGGTGAAGGAGTCGCTCGCCACGAGGATGCGCCCGGCGCGCGTGTCGACCAGGCCCGCCGCGCCGACTCCGGCCGCGAGCAGCCGGGCGGGTCCGCGCGCCAGCAGCAGCTCCAGCGCGTCGAGCGCGGCGCGGACCATGGCCGCGCCGCCCGCCGCCGCCGGGGTGGGCACCTCCAGGCCGTCCACGACGGCGAGTTCGGGCGTGCAGAGCACGACCTGCGTGGTCGTGCCGCCGATGTCGACACCGGCGAACACCTCGGGGACGGGTGGGCGCGGCGGGGGTGCGGTCACGCCCGGCCCTCCGTTCCGGCGGGTACGTCGGGTACGGCGACGGTGGCGGCCACGGCGTCGAGCGCGGCCCGGCGTTCCGCGCGCCGCAGGCGCTGGAGGACCGGGTCCGGCACGGGTACGGCGGCGATGAGGCGGCGGGTGTAGTCCGTCCCGGGGTGCAGGAGGGTCGTCGCGGTGGCGCCCTCCTCCTCGATGCGCCCGGCCCGCATGACCACCACGCGTTCCGCGAACCGCTGGACGACCGCGAGGTCGTGGGAGACGAACAGGCAGGCGAAGCCGAGTTCGTCCTGGAGCTCGGCGATCACCTCCAGGACCGTCCGCTGCACGCTCACGTCGAGCGCGCTCGTCGGCTCGTCGGCGACCAGCAGCCGCGGTTCGAGCACCAGCGCCCGGGCGAGACTCACCCGCTGACGCTGCCCGCCGGACAGCTCGCGCGGCCCGCGGCCCGCCAACTCCCTTGACAGTCGGACGAGTTCGAGCACCTCCGCGACCCGCTCCCGGCGTTCGGCCGCCGGCATTCCCCGGCGGTGGACGCGCAGCGGTTCGGCGACGCACTCCGCCACGCTCATCCGCGCGTCCAGCGAGGCCACCGGGTCCTGCAGGACCACACCGACGCCGGCCAGCAGCGCACGGCGCGCCCGCCCCCGGGCCTTCCCGAGGTCGGTGCCGAACAGCGCGACCGAGCCGGCGGTGGGCGCCACGAGCCCGAGCGCGACCCGGGCCGCGGTCGACTTTCCGGAGCCCGACTCGCCGACCAGGCCCAGGGTTTCGCCGGGCCGGACGGTGAGTGAGACGTCCTGGAGGGCCCGTACGGCACGACGCCGACTGCCGAAGTGCACGGAGACGCCGCGCAGTTCGACGACCGGGGCATCGGTGGGCGCGCCGCGGGTGGTGCTGGCTGCCAGGGCGTTGCGGCGAGGCTCGGCGGCTACGCGCTCAGGGGCGGTTTCGGCTGAGGTCACCGTGTCGGTGTCGGTGTCGGTGACGCCGGGCGGCGGCTCGGTTTCGCTCCCGGGCCGGGCAGTCGTCAGCCGCGGTTTCGCGTCGTTCGCGGGTCCCGCGATGGTCGGCCGAAGTCTGTCCTCGCCACCGGATTCGGCGTCGGATTCGGTGCCGGCAGGCTCCGGCTCGGCCCCGCTTCCCGCCTCGGCGACCGCCAGCCGCGGTACCGCCGCCAGCAGCCGCCGGGTGTACTCGTGCGTGGGCCGGAGCAGGACTTCCTCCACCGTGCCGGTCTCCACGATCTCCCCCTCCAGCATCACCGCGACGCGGTCGGCGAAGTCCGCCACCACCCCCATGTTGTGCGTGACCAGCAGAACGCCCGTACCGGAATCGGCCGCGAGCCCCCGCAGCAGGTCGAGGATCTCGGCCTGCACGGTGACGTCGAGGGCGGTGGTCGGCTCGTCCGCGATGAGCAGGCTCGGGGCGTTCGCGATGGCCATGGCGATGACGACCCGCTGCCGCTGCCCGCCGGACAGCTGGAAGGGGTACGCGGACGCCCGCCTGTCCGGCTCCGGAATGCCGACCCGGCGCAGCAGTTCGACGGCTTCCCGCGCGGCGTCGCGGGCCGGGACCGGCCGGTGGTTCCGTACGACCTCCGCGATCTGCGCCCCGATCCGGGTGAGCGGATCGAGAGCCGTGGCGGGCTCCTGGAACACCATCGACACCGTGCGCCCCCGCAAACCCGCCAGCTCGGACTCGGCGGCGCCGACGACGTCCGTACCGTCGACCGAGGCGCGGCCCGACGCACGCGCGTTCCCCGGCAGCAGCCCCATCGCGGCAAGCGCCACCGTCGATTTGCCGGAGCCTGACTCGCCGACCAGCGCCAGCGTCTCACCGGGGGAGACGTGGAGCGACACCCCGCGCACGGCGGGCACGTCACCCGTCTCGGTCGCAAACGTGACGTCCAGGTCAGCGATCTCCAGGATGCTCGTGCTCCTGTTCGTGCTCATGCCCTTCCCCTCACGTCGAAGGCGTCCCGCAGCCCGTCCCCGATCGCGTTGAACGCGCACACGACGAGGATGATCGCGAGACCCGGCGGAACGATCAGCCACCAGCGCCCGGAGTACGCGGCCGTGAGCCCGGCCGACAGCATCCCGCCCCAGTCGGTCGACGGCGGCTGCACACCGAGGCCGAGATAGGACACGTACGCGATGAGCAGGATCGCGTCGGCGACCTGGAACGTTGCCGCGACCACGATGGTCGAGACCGAGTTCGGCAGGATGTGCCGGAAGACCGCCCGGCCGTGCGTACCGCCGATCGCCCGCAGTGTCAGCACGTAGTCGCGGCTCTTCAGACTGAGCGTCTCCGCCCGGACGAGACGCGACGGCACCAGCCACGACACCAGGCCCAGGATGACGATCAGTCCGAGCGCGTCCGGGGTCGTGATCGCCGAGACGACGAGCAGGATGAACAGCGCCGGGATGGCGATCCCGGCGTCCACGACGCGCATCATGACCGCGTCGAGCCAGCCGCCCGCGTACCCGGCGACCGCGCCCCACAGCGTCCCGATGACGGTCGCGAGGAGGCCGGCCGCGAGACCGACGAGCAGCGACACCTTCCCGCCGTACATCAGCCGCCCCAGCTCGTCGTGCCCCACCGCGTCGGTGCCGAGCCAGTGCGCCCCGCTCGGCGCGAGGTTCACCTGGGTGAGGTCCGTATGGGTCTGGTCGGTCGAGTACAGCAGCGGTCCCACGAAGCAGAAGAGCAGGAAGAGCACGACGACCGCGAGGCCGGTCACCGCCAGCCTGTTCCGCGCGAACCGCCGCACGGAGAGGCGGTAGCCGGAGACCAACTCCCCTGTCACCGCCTGGGTTTGGAGTACGGCAGTCATGTCCGGCCCGCCTTCACACGAGGGTCGATGATCCGCTGGACGATGTCGGCCAGCAGCGTGCCGACGACGGTCGCGACGGAGATGACGAGCACGCAGCCGAGCAGCAGCGGATAGTCCGAGGACTGCGCGGCGCTCCAGAACAGCAGCCCCATCCCTGGGTAGTTGAAGAGCTGCTCGACCACGAGCGCGCCGCCGAAGAGCACGGGCACGTAGTAGCCGAGCATCGCGACGACGGGCGTGAGGGAGTTGCGGTAGACGTGCCGCCAGAGGATCGACCGCAGCCGGGAGCCGCCGGCCCGCGCGGTCCGTACGTAGTCCTCCTGGAGGTTCTCCAGCGTCGCCGCGCGCATGTACCGGCTGAACACGGCGACCATGGACGCCGCTCCGGCGACCACCGGCAGGACCAGCGCGTCGGGCTGCGCGAACACGTCCCCGAGCGAGTCACCCTGCGGTGCCTGGGAGGGGAACCAGGGGAGTACCTGGGTGAACACGAGGACGAGCACAAGTCCCAGGAAGTACACGGGAGTCGAGTATGCGACGAAGCTCAGCGTCGTGATGACGTAGTCCACCGGCCTGTTGCGCCGGACCGCCTGCCACATGCCGAGCGGGATGGCGAGCAGCAGCCCGACGAACGCCGAGAGCAGGGTCAGGACGAGCGTCTTCGGCAGGCGCTGCTCGATGAGCTCGGAGACCGCCGCGTTGAGCGTGTAGGAGGTGCCGAGATCGCCGTGCAACAGCGTGTTCAGGTAGTAGACGTACTGCACGGGGAGCGGCCGGTCGAGGCCCTGATCGTGGTTGAACGCGGCGATCTGCTCGGCCGTCGCCTGCGGGCCGAGGATCCCGCGTGCGGGACCCCCGGGCAGCGCGTGCAGCAGGCAGAAGACCACGACCGTCACGATGAGGATCACGACGAGGGCCTGGAGGACCCGTCGGGTCAAGTAGAGGAGGGTATCCATGAGTTGGGTCTCAGCCGGTCCTCAGCCGGTCCTCACTTGGTCCACTTCCACTGCGCCGGGTGGAAGTTGGCGAGCGAGTCCTGCGAGAAGCCGCCGAGCCCGTTCTTGACGACCGAGATCTGGTAGTCGGGCGCCGGGAGCCAGATGACCGGCAGGTCCTTCGCCAAGGCCGCGCTGTAGTCCTTCACGGCCTGCGTGGACGTCGACGTCGTGGACGCGGTGATCAGCTTGTCGACGTCCGGGTTCGAGTAGTTGCCGAAGTTCGAACCGCCCTTGGTCTGGAACAGCGAGTCGCCGGTGGGGAAGGCGCTGAAGTACCAGCTGCCTGCCGTGCCGAAGAACGACAGCTGCCACTTGCAGATGGACTGCCCCGACGTGCACTGCGGGGTCTGCGACAGCACCGAGTTGACGGGGGCGGTCTTGATCGAGAACTTGATGCCGGTCTTCTCCAGCGAGGACTGGATCGCGCTCATCATGTTGTCGGTCACGGTCGAGCCGGACTGCGACAGCACCTGCATCTCGAACTTCGTTCCCTCGGCGACACCTTCGCCGCACTGCGAGTCACTCGTCCCCGGGTCCGCGCAGACCATGACCCCGCCCTTCTCCTGCCAACCGTGGCCGGTCAGGAGGGACTTGGCGTCCGCCGTCGAGAACGGATACGGATTGTCCTTCTGCGTCGGCGAGACGAAGTCGGAGGCCTGCGCCTGCGGGACCGGGCCGTAGCCGGGCACGGCCGTGCCGTTGAAGATGACCTTCGCCAGACTCGTCTGGTCGATCGACCGCTGGACCGCCTGGCGCGCGTACAGCTGCTTGAACACGGCGCCCATGGCAGGGTTGTTGAAGTTGTACGGCATGTACGTGATTGCCCAGCCGGACCACGGCTTCACCGTGTAGCCCCGGGCGGTGAAGCTTTCCTTCTGGTCGAGGTCGGTCGCCTCGATGTAGCCGTAGTCGACGCTCCCGGAGCGCAGCGCGTTCTTCTCGGCGTCCGCCGTCGTGAAGGGCAGCAGGTTCACGGTCGCGATGCCCGGCTTCTCACCGCCGTCGTACTTCTTGTTGGCGGCGAGCACGACCTTGCCGGACGTCGAGAACGACTTGACCGAGTACGGGCCGCTGATGGTCTTCCACAGCGCGTCCTTCTCGTAGCCGGAGATGTTCTTCGCGGCCGTGTTGAGGTACGTCCACACCTTCTTCGCGCCCGCGGGTGTCCGGTCGGCGTCGGACACCTTCGCCGACGCGTCGGTCTTGTCCCACACGTGCTGCGGCAGCGGGGTGATCTCGTTCAGCTCGTTGGCCAGCATCCACTCGGAGTTGTAGGCCTGGTCGAAGGTGATCGTGAAGTGGCGGTCGTCGACGGTCTTGAACGAGGCCCAGTTGTCCGGCGACTTGCCGGGGGTGTAGCCCGCCCACTCGGCCTTGTTCGCCTTGATGAGGTTGAACCAGAACTCGACGTCGCGCGAGGTGACCGGCTTGCCGTCACTCCAACTCCGCTTGCCCAGAGTGATGGTGACGCTCTTGCTGTCGGACGCGAAGTCGGCGGCGGTGGCGAGGGACGCCTTCTTGTTCCAGGCGATCTTGCCGGTGGAGCCGTCGTACGCTACGAGCCGATCCCAGAGGCTGTCGGCGATGGACCTGTTGTTGGTGTTGAGGCGCGCCGCGGTGCCGATCGGCAGGATCCAGTTCGGGGTGAAGTTCGCGGGCAGCGCGTAGTTGACGGAGTCGGGCGACGCGGACGACGGGTCGTCGCCCGTCCCGGAGCAGCCCGCGAGCAGCAGTGTGCCCACCGAGACGACAGCACCGGCGACGAGCGTCGTACGAGCAGGGGACATGGCTCTCCTCAGGGTGAACAAGGACCACGGGCTCCCGATGGACAACGGCGCGTGGCGGAGTCAGTCAACGACTCGACTGTTCGAAGAAACAGGCTGGTCGCTGTAAAAAGTCTGTTTCTGCTGTTCTGGAAAAAGTCGGTACGGGGTCTGCGGACGTACGCTCAGTCCTCTCGACCCCCGACTTCGCCTCGGATTTCCCGTCTTTCCTCGACCCCGGGAGTTACTTCGTCCATGTCTGAAAAAAGTGCGGTGCACCGGAGGGGCGGCTCGGGCGTCTCCTCACTTGCCGAGCGCGTCCTCGAACTCCTCGCCTCCGGGCAGGCGAGCACGCGTACCGAACTCGCCGGTCTGCTCGGCGCCGCACCCTCGACGATCTCGCTCACGGTCAGCCAGCTCGTCGCGCACGGACTGGTCGCCGAGCAGGGCACGCGGTCCTCCACCGGCGGGCGCCCGCGCAAGGTCCTGCGGCTCGGCGGGAGCGAGGGGTTCGCCGTCGCGGCCGACCTCGGCGGGCGGCACGCGCGCGTCGGTGTGGTGCTGCCCGGCGGAAGTGTCACCGAGGTCTCGACCGTGCCGTTCGCGACGGCGGAGGGCCCCGAGGTGGCGCTTCCCGCACTCGCGGAGACCCTGGAGGCCCTCGCCGAGCGGCGCGGCCGGGAACTGCTGCGCGGTGTCGGCCTGTGTCTGCCGGGCCCGGTGGACGTCGACTCGGGTGTAGTGACCCTCCCGGCACGCATGCCCGGCTGGAACAGGTTCCCCGTCCGGGCGTGGCTGGAGGACCACTTCGGTATTCCCGCGGCCATCGAGAACGACGCCAACTGCATGGCCGTGGGCGAGCACAGCGTCCAGCCCGCCGAGCGTCGCCAGTCGATCATGGTGAAGATGGGCTCCGGTATCGGCGCCGGTGTCATCGCCGACGGCAGGCTCTACCGGGGCGGGACCGGCGCCGCAGGCGAGATCACCCACGTACGGGTCGAGGCCGGCGACGTCCCCTGCTCCTGCGGCAACACCGGCTGCCTGGAGACGGTGGCCTCGGGCGCCGCACTCGTACGGATCCTGCGCGAGCGGGGTCTCGATGTCGGGTCCATCGAGGACGTCGTCCGCCTCGCCTCGGACGCCGACCCGGAGGCGACGCGAGCCGTCCGCCAGGCCGGCCGGTACCTCGGCATGGTCCTGTCCGCGAACGTCAACTTCTTCAATCCCGACGCCGTCTATCTCGGCGGTCTCCTGTCGACACTCGAACCGTTCGTCGCCGCCGTACGCAGTCAGCTGTACGAGGGCTGCCATCCGCTGGTCACCAAGCACCTGGTGATCGAGCGGGCGAGCCTGGGCGCCGACGCGGGGCTCGTCGGCGCCGGGCAGTTGGCGTTGCAGAGGGCGCTGGCGCACGCGCTTCAGGCGGTCACGGCCCAGTAGTTCCCAAGCCCTCAAGAAGAGTCCTCCCAGGAAGACAGGAAGAGCCGAGGAGTCATGGCAGAACCCCGTACCCGCCCCGCCGCCCGACCCCGTAGCCCCCTCTCCCGCCCGGTCATCGCCATCGCCGGGCTCGGCATCGAGTCGTCGACGTTCTCCCCGGCGCGGACCGAGGCCGCCGCCTTCCACCCCCAGCGGGGAGCGGACGTCCTGACGCGCTATCCGTTCCTCGCTCCCGGAGCGCCGCTGCGAGCCGCCGCCGAGTGGCGCGGCGCGCTGGTAGGCAAGGCGCTGCCCGGCGGCACGGTGACGGCGGCCGCGTACGAGGAACTCGCCGCCGAACTCCTCGCGCGCCTCGCGGAGTCGGGGCCCCTCGACGGCCTCTGGTTCGACATCCACGGTGCCATGACGGTGGAGGGCATCGACGACGCCGAGGCGGTCCTGCTGGCCCGCGTCCGCGAGACGGTCGGCCCGGACGTGATCGTGTCCACCTCCATGGACCTGCACGGCAACGTCTCGCGCGAACTCGCCCACCTGAGCGACCTGATCACGTGTTACCGCATGGCCCCGCACGAGGACGCCATGGAGACGAAGGAGCGGGCGGCCCGCAACCTCGTGGACCTCCTGACGACCGGCGCACCCCGCCCGGTCAAGGCCTGGATCCCCGTGCCCGTACTCCTGGCCGGCGAGCAGACCTCGACCCGCATCGAACCCGCGAAGAGCGTCTACGCGGCGGTCGAGGAGGTGGAGGCGGCGGAGGGCGTCACGGACGCGGCGATCTGGGTCGGGTACGCGTGGGCGGACGAACCGCGCAACCGGGCCGTAGTCATGGTCACAGGCCCCGACCGGGCCGCGGTGGCGGCGGGCGCCGAACGCCTGGCGCAGGGCTTCTGGGAGGCGCGGCACGCCTTCGAGTTCGTCGCGCCGACGGACACGTTGGACGGCTGCCTGGACGAGGCACTGGCCTCGGCGCCGGAAAACCGCCCGTACTTCATCAGCGACACAGGCGACAACCCGACGGCGGGCGGCGCGGGTGATGTGACGTGGAGCCTCGAACGGGTGCTGGCCCAACCGGAGTTCAAAGACCCCTCCGGCCCGACGGTCATCTACGCCTCACTCCCGGGCCCGGCCGCGGTGGAGACGGCGGTGCGGGCGGGCGTCGGCGCGACCGTCACGGTCACGGCGGGGGCCGAGATCGACGACCGGCACGCCGGCCCGCTCACCATGACCGGTGTGGTCCACGCGATCCGCCACGGCGACCCGCACGCGGAGGTGGGGGCGGTGCTGCGGGTGGGCGGCGTGTACGTCGTCCTCACCGCACTGCGCAAGCCGTACCACCACGAACACGACTTCACCGACCTGGAGTTGTCACCCCGGACGGCCGACATCGTCATCGTCAAGATCGGCTACCTGGAACCCGAACTCTTCGACATGGCAGCCGACTGGAAGATGGCCCTCACACCGGGCGGAGTCGACCAGAACCTCCTCCGCCTGGGCCACCACCGAATCCACCGCCCGATGTTCCCGTTCGACGAGGAGATGACCGACCCGGACCTCAGCGCCCGGATCATCCCCCCGCCAAACGACCCACTGGCCGCAGACAACGAGTAACCCGCGCCCCCACTACCAGGGGCGCGGGTCTGTATCGATGTGCGGCTCCGCCGCGTGGGCGCGACAAGCCCCCACCGGGCCGCAGAGAAATCACCCTGCAGCAAGCGGAGAGCTACGGCTTACGGGCAACGGCCCCGTACATCGCAATGTCCTCGTCCCGGATCGACTCGGTCTCCGAACCGTCCGGATGCCACTTGTGCACCTGGACGATCCCGGGCTCAACCAGTTCGAGACCCTCGAAGAACTCGTCGGCCTCACTGAACGTACGCAACCGCATGGGCATGTTGCGCGCCGCGTACTCGCGGGCAACCCGCCCCACCTCCTCGGGCGCGAACTCGGCGGTGCCGATGGTCATCGCCAGGTAGCTGCCCGAGGGGAGGGGCTCCAGGAGGCGGCGGACGATGCCGACCGCGTCGTCCTCGTCAAGGACGAAGTGGACGATCGCGATCACCGTGAGGGCGACCGGCTTGCCGAGGTCGAGGGTCTCGCGGATCTCCGGCGCGTCCAGGATGGTCGCCGGATCGGTCATGTCCGCCTCGACGTACGAGGTCCTGCCCTCGGGCGTGCTGGACAGCAGGCCCTGGGACAGGGTGAGGACGATCGGGTCGTTGTCGACGTAGACGACCCGTGACTCGGGGGCCACCGACTGGGCGATCTCGTGCAGGTTGGGGGAGGTGGGGATGCCCGTACCGATGTCCAGGAACTGGCGTATCCCCGCTTCCTTCGCCAGGTAGGCCACCGCACGGTTCATCCAGTCGCGGTTGGCCTTCATGTGGATCGGCATCGCGGGCCACTCCCGCGACATGGCGTCGCCCGCTTCTTTGTCGGCGGGGTAGAAGTCCTTACCACCGAGGATGTAGTCGTAGATGCGCGCCGAGTGCGCGTTCTCGGTGTCGATCCGGTCGGCCGGCCATCCGTTGTCGGTCAAGGCCGCCCCTCCCATCAAGTCGTGTGTTCAGAGTGATGCTCAGAGTGAACGCTCAGGAAAGCCAAGGGTGTTGAGGCAAACAGGTGTGATCAGGAAAGCAGAGTCGATCACAGAGCAGGGGCTTCTCAGAAGGTTTCTCAGCAGGCCTCTCAGAAAAGGAAGTCGGCATCGCCCGCCTTCACGCCCGACAGGAAGGCCGTCATCTCGTGAGGGGTGAAGACCAGTGCGGGACCGTCGGGGTCGGTGGACTGGCGCAGCGCGACCCGGCCGTCGCCGAGCTTCTTCGCCTCGACGCAGGCGCCGCCCGCGTCGTCGCTCCACGGCTTGCGCCAGCCGTGCCTGCCGAGTTCGCGGGAAGGTATGCCGTTGCGTATGGGGTTGCGTATGGGGTGGTGCACGTCAGAGCTCCTTGCGAATCGCACCGAGGAGAGCCTCGGTCTTTCTGGCGGGCGCCGACTGGGCGCCCAGCCGGTCCAGGGCCTCGCGATAGACCACGACGTCGTCGCGCTTGTCGAGATAGACAGCGCCCACCAGACCGCTGAGGTAGACGATGTCCGGCAACTCGGGGGCCCGGAACCGGAAGAGATGGAACGCGCCGGCCCGCATGGCCGGATGCGGACCGTTACGGAACGGCATGATCTGCAGCGTCACATGGGGGAGTTCGTTGACCGCGATGAGGTGGTCGATCTGGGCCCGCATCACCTCGGGACCCCCGACCGGCCACCGCAGCACCGTCTCGTCCATCACGATCCACACCCGCGGCGGTGAGGGGCGGGTCAGCAGCTCCTGCCGCCGCATCCGGAGCGCGACCCTGCGCTCCGTCGCCTCGGCCGAGCCGTGCGGATTGCCGGCGCTCAGCAGGGCGCTCGCGTAGGCCTCGGTCTGCAGCAGCCCGTGCACGAACTCCGCCTCGTACGCGCGGATCTGGAGCGCCGCCTGCTCCAGACTCAGATACGCGGCGAACCAGTCCGGCAGCACGTCACGGTAGGTGTGCCACCAGCCGCGCTTGTTGGCCTCGCGGACCGACTTGAGGAAGGTGTCGATCTCCTGCTGGTCCGTCACCCCGTAGACCTGGAGCAGCTTCTCGGCGTCCGCGAGCCTGAGCCGGGCCACCTTGGCGGCTTCCATCCGGCGGATCGTGGAGTGACTGACCCCGATCGCCACGCCGGCCTGCTCGTACGACAGTCCGGCCCGGGTCCGCAGTTCCTCCAGCTGCCTGCCGAGGATCATGCGCAGGACGGAGGGCGCGCCGCCCCAGTCGGTCTCCGCGGTCACGCCTACCCCCTCACGGTGGGTTTCCTCACGGTGGGTGTTCGAAGTCGCAGTCTGTCACGATCACCGTTCGACCGGGGCAGCATGCACCCGGCACTCTGCAATTTTCAACTTGTTGGTTGCGGGGTGTTGTTGGCAGGTGTCACAGTGGGGCGTACCGTCCCGGCCCGGTGAAGGAAGAGACGATGCGGCCAAGTTGGGGGAGACAGGGCCGCAACTCGTCTCGTCGTGCCGCGAGTTGTACGTAGCTCGTCGTACGTTTCTCGCGGTGGCACCGGACCGTGCGGTACCGGCATCGGCCTGACTCCCGGTGCGAAGGCAGACGAAAGGCGAACGGCGATGGCTCCGCCCTCCCTCCCCCAGGCACTGGGCCGACTGCCCGCGGACGAACACCCCCACAGGGCAGGCGTGTTCGGCCTGCCGCCCACCGCCGCGTCGGTGGGCGTGGCCCGCCGGAACGTGCGCGAGCTGCTCGGCGAGTGGGGCACGAGCCCCGAAACATGCGACAACGCCGTCCTGGTGGCCTCCGAACTCGTCACCAACGCGCTGACGCACACGGCGAGCGAGTGGATCGTCTGCAGGCTGCGCACCGCCGGAGAACGGCTCCACATCGAGGTCGAGGACCAGAACCGCGGCCTGACGCTCCCGGCACAGTGCAGTCCGGACCCCGACGACCAGGGCGGCCGCGGGCTCCTGCTGGTCGGCGCGCTCAGCAGCGACTGGGGAGTCAGGGACACCGCGGACGGGTCCGGGCGCGTCGTCTGGGCCGTACTGCCGTCGAAGCCGGCGCCGACGCCGGAGACCCGGGAAATCGTCTCCACCGGGCCCGCGCGCACCACGCACCTCACCCGGCCCAACCCCCACTCGGCCGAAGGGTCCCTGCCCCATGGAACGACAGCACGTCCTTGACCTGCGACCGCCCGCCTCCGCCACGCCCCCGCCCGAGCACCCGGTCCGTCTCGTCCTGCCCGCGAGACTGCGCACCGGTCTTGGGTGCGACGCCGTGGGCACGCCCCGGGACCACGGCGAGCGGATCATGGACTGCCTGCCCCGCGTCGGCTGTGTCTTCGCCGACGACGAGCGCTGGTGGTGGATCGTGCCCGCCGGTTCCCAGATAGGTGTCAGCTGGCCGTCCGGCACCCGCTACGCCGTCGGCGCCCGGCTGGCCGACCCGTCCTGGACGCGAGCCCTCCGAGGTCCCCGCGCCGGCCGCCCCCGCCTGATCCACAGCCCCGACGGCGACTCGCCCTACACCCCGCCGATCCCCCTGTACTTCCTCGCCTGCCGCCTCGCGGGCAGTGTCCCGCGGTGGTCGCTCGGCGCGACGGGCTGAACCGGACAGGGCGGGCCGAGCTCAGGACTCGGGCGGGGTGGCCCGTACGAGCCCGGACTGGTAGGCGATCACGACCAGTTGGGCGCGGTCGCGGGCGTTGAGCTTCGTCATGGCGCGGTGGACGTGGGTACGCACGGTCAGCGGGCTGACGAAGAGGTCCGCGGCGATCTCGTCGTTGGACCTGCCCTCGGCGGCCAGCGCCATCACCTGCCGTTCACGGGCCGTGAGGGTGGCGAGGTGTTCGGCGGGTGCCAGCAGGTCGGCCGGCTTCGGGGTGGCGAGGAAGCGGGTGATGAGGGACCGGGTGGCCAGCGGGGAGAGGAGGGTCTCACCGGCCGCCACGGTGCGGATGCCGTCGAGGAGCGCGTCGGCGGTGACGTCCTTGCCGAGGAAGCCGCTCGCTCCGGCGCGCAGGGCCTGGGCGACGTACTCGTCCGTCTCGAAGGTGGTGAGGATGAGGATGCGGGTACCGGACAGGTCCGGTTCGGCGCAGATGGCGGTGGTGGCGGTCAGGCCGTCGGTGCCGGGCATGCGGATGTCCATGAGGACGACGTCGGGGCGGTGGGTGCGGGTGAGCTCGGCCGCCTCCTTGCCGTCGGCGGCCTCGTCGACCACCTCCATGTCGTCGCAGGAGTCGATCAGGATCCGGAAGGTCGCCCGCAGGAGAGCTTGATCGTCGGCGAGCAGGACGCGGATGGTCATCTGTTTCGGTTCGCTTCCGGAGTCTCGTGTCGGGTGTCTGGTGCCTGGTGCCTGGTGCCTAGACGTGGATCGGCAGTTGGGTGGTGACGGTGAAACCGCCGTCGGGGCCGTGCCCCGCCCGGACCCTGCCGCCGACGGACTGGGCGCGTTCGCGCATGCCGATGAGGCCGAAACCGCCGCTCGGGGAGGGTACGAGGGGCGCGTCGCCGGATCCGTCGTCGGAGACCGTGATGGTGAGCCGGTCGGGGGTGTACGCGAGCCGCACCTGCGCCGCCCGCGCGGCGGCATGCTTGGTGACGTTGGTGAGGGCTTCCTGCACGATCCGGAACGCCGTCAGATCCACGCCCGCCGACAACGGCTGCTCCTCGCCCTCGGTGGTGACGGTGACCGCGAGCCCGGCGGAGGCGAACGCGGCGGTCAGTTCGGAGAGCCGCCCGAGCCCGGGTGCCGGCTCCAGGGGCGCCTCGGGATCGTCCGGCTGACGCAACAGGCCGACGGTGGCCTTGAGTTCGCGCAGCGCCGAGGAGGTGGTGCCGACCAGGTCCGTGAGGATCCGCTCGGTCTGCTCGGGCCGGGTGGTCACGAGGTGCGCGGCGGTACCGGCCAGCGCGTTGGCCAGGGCCATGTGGTGGGCGACGACGTCGTGCAGCTCGCGGGCGATACGCATGCGCTCCTCGGCGACCCGGTGCCGCGCCTCCTCCTCGCGGGTGCGCTCGGCGAACTCGGCCCGCGCCTGGACGGCCGTCAGATAGGCGCCGCGCAGCCGGACAGCCGTGCCCCAGGCGATCGGCATCAGCACCCAGGCGGCGGGGCCGATCGTCTTGAGGGCCAGCGGATGGTCGTACGGGTCGGAGAGCAGCGCCGTGGTCACCAGCATGGCGGTGACGGCGATGGAGTAGACGCGTGCGGTCCTGCGGTCGGTGTGGACGGCCAGCCAGTACAGGGCGGCCATGGACGGGGCCAGCAGCAGGGGGGTGAGCAGGTAGCCGAGCCCACCGGCGGCGTTGGTGCAGACCGCGGTCAGCACGACGACGGTTCGGGGGTGGCTGCCGTGCCACCACAGGGCGATGCACGCGACGGCGGCCAGGAGCACGCCGGGCCACAGGGGGTTCCGGCTGCCGGAGGGTTCCAGATCGCTGACGTAGCTTCCGAGGACGGCGGCGGCGAAGACCTGCACGATCACCGCCGCGTCCACGACGCGGGGATGGTCCTTCGTGTACCGCTGCCATCTGGTGAGCATGTGGTCTCCGGTCAGAGTGATCTGGGCCCATGATGGATGAGGCCATGGGCGAACGCCCAGTGAGGGCCGCCCGTGTCCACTCGGGCGACCCTCCTGAACGTGGGGCCGTCAGACGCGAGCCGTTTCCCGCTCGCGCCCTTCGTCCACGGTCGGGGCGGCGACGGCGGGCCGGCCGAGTGCTTCGCCCTCCACGTCGACGCGGGGCAGGATCTTGTCCAGCCAGCCCGGCATCCACCAGGCGGCCTTGCCGAGGAGGGCGAGGACGGCGGGGACGAAGGCCATCCGGACCACGAAGGCGTCGAACAGGACGGCGATGGCCAGTCCGAAGCCGATCATCTTGATCATGGATTCGCCGGCGCCGATGAAGCCGGAGAAGACGGCCATCATGATCAGTGCGGCGGCGACCACGACCCGGGCGCTGTAGCGGAAGCCGGTGACCACGGCCTGGTGGGGGCTGTCGCCGTGGACGTGGGCCTCGCGCATCCGGGCGACCAGGAACACCTCGTAGTCCATGGCCAGTCCGAAGACGATGCCGACCAGGAAGATCGGCATCATGCTCATGATCGGGCCGGTGGTCTCCACGCCGAGGAGTCCGGCGCCCCAGCCCCACTGGAAGACCGCGACGACCGATCCGAGCGCGGCCAGCACGGAGAGCAGGAAGCCGACGGCGGCCTTGACCGGGACCAGGACGGAGCGGAAGACGACCATGAGGAGCAGGATGGCCAGGCCGACCACGACGACGAGGTAGGGGATCAGCGCGTCCTGGGTCTTCTGGGCGACGTCGATGTTCATCGCGGTGGAGCCGGTGACCTCGAACTCGGCGCCGGTCGCGGTTTCGGTGCCGGGCCGCTCGGCGCGGATGTGCTTGACCAGGTCCTTGGTCTGTTCGCTGGTCGGCGCGGTGGAGGGGGTCGCGGAGAAGACCGCGGTGTCGCCGCCCGTGTTGAACCGGGCCGGGGAGACGGACACGATCCCGTCGGTGGCGCCGATCTTCTCCTCGATCGACTTGACCGCGGCCTTGGGTTCGGCGGCTTCCTTGGCGTCGACGACGATGGTCAGGGGTCCGTTGAAGCCGGGGCCGAAGCCGTCGGCGAGGGCGTCGTAGGCGCGGCGTTCGGTGGTGGAGGTGGGCTTGGCCTCGGCACCGGGCATGCCCAGTTGCAGGTCCATGACGGGCAGGGCGAGTGCGCCCAGGCCGGCGACGGAGGCGAGCAGGACCGGGACGGGGCGGCGCAGCACGAAGCGGGCCCAGCGGGTGCCGCCGTTGGTGCCGACGGCCTCCTGGACGCGGCTGCTCCTGCGGGTCTTGCGGGACAGCACGGCGTTGGGCCAGAAGCCCAGGACGGCCGGGACCAGGGTGAGGGCGATGAGGACGCAGACGACGACGGCGCCGGCCGCGGCCAGGCCCATCTTGGTGAGCATCGGGATGCCGACGACGGACAGTCCGGCCAGCGCGATGACGACGGTGAGGCCGGCGAAGACGACGGCCGAGCCGGCGGTGCCGGTGGCCAGCGCGGCCGCTTCCTGGGCGGGGTGGCCCTTGGCGCGTTCCTCGCGGTAGCGGGAGACGATGAACAGGGCGTAGTCGATGCCGCAGGCCAGACCGAGCATGGTGGCCAGGGTGCCGGTGGTGGCGGACAGGCCCAGCGCGCTGGCCAGGGCCATGATGGCGGCCATGCTGACGCCGACACCGAGGATCGCGGTGAGCAGCGGAAGCCCGGCGGCGGCCAGCGAGCCGAAGGTCATGATCAGGACGAGGGCGGCGATGGCGATGCCGATCGCCTCGGCGGAGCCGCCCGCGGCGGGCTGGGTCTGCAGTGCGGTCCCGCCGACCTCGACGGTCAGGCCCGCGTCCCGGGCCTGGGCCATGGCGTCTTCGAGGGCGTTCTTGCCGGCGTCGGTGAGGTCGTCGGCGGTCACCTTGTAGGTGACGGTGGCGTAGGCGGTGGTGGCGTCCTTGCTGATGGCCCCGGCCTGGAAGGGGCTCACGGCACTGGCGACCTGTGAGCCGTGGCCGACCTGGTCGACGAGGTGGTCGATGGTGGCCCGGTGGCCGGCTGTGGTGATCTTCTGCCCGTCGGGGGCGACGAAGACGATCCGGGCGTTCGCCCCGTCGGCGGCGGACCCGGGGAACCGCTGTTCCATCAGGTCGAAGGCCCGTTGGGACTCGATCCCCGGCATGGAGTTCGAGTCGTCGGAGGCGGCGGGAGCCGTGGCGGCGCCGAAGCCGACGGCTCCCAGCACCGCCACCCACAGGAAGGTGACGAGCCAGCGCCGCCGGAAGGTCAGACGGCCCAGTCGATAGAGAAAAGTAGCCACGGGAACGGAGGTCTCCACATCTGGTCTGGGGTACCTCCCAAGACTCCCGGGCACGGGCCGCCGAGTCGTCGTGCACCTGCCGACAATCCGGACTACTGAGAATGCAGTACACCGGAGCCCGGCCCGTCCTCCAGGGGCACGACGAAGGGACGCCACGGTCAGCATCGAGGCGTACGGGAAACCTCCCACTCCTCCGCGTCGCGCCTCGGTTCAGGGGCGGGGCCACGCCCGCTCGTCGAGGCGCTCGATGTCGGTGTTGAAACGCTTGAGGTACTCGGCGAACCTGGCGACGTCCTCGGGGTCCCAGTCCGCCATCACCGTCTCCAGGGCTTGGACGCTCTCCGTGCGATGCGTGTCGAGCCGGCGCTCGCCCTCGGCGGTGATGCGGAACTTACGGGCGATGCCGCCGTCGGGATCCGGAATGCGCTCGACCAGTCCGCCGCGCAGCATGGCGGCGGTCTGCCGGTTGAGGGTGGAGGCGTCCAGGCCGAAGGCATCGCTGAGCTGGCCGATGGACATCGGGCCTTCGATGCGGATGCGGCTGAGCAGGATGTAGGCGCTGCGCTCCAGGCGGCCGCCCGTCCGGGCCCTGGGCGAGTTCAGGTAGAGGTGCCGCCCGAGCAGCATCGCCTCGAACTCGATCAGGTGCGTGGGCTTGTCCATGCCGCCGGTCCTTCCCCAGATCTGACTCCTGCCCTGAGCCCGAGCCGAGGCCGGAGCAGGAGACATGACATCAAATATGTACCACGCACATACTGTGCGCGATGCATGGGGTGTGCACGGCACACAAAATATGACGTGAATTTACTTGACTTAGGCAAGTGGCTGGTAGCGTGATTCGCATGTCGACACCGTCATCCGCGGCCGCCCCCGTCCCCCCTCCTGAAGGTGTGTCCGGTGCCGTCTCGAAGGACGTGGTCGAAATCGAACGGGCCCTCAACCGCATCGTGTACCTGACCGGCCGGGTCCGGCAGCACGAGCGCCTCATGGCCCTGGCCGGCGTGTCACTGGACCGTGCCGCGGTGGCGCTGCTGCGGCAGATCGCCGACTCGGATCCCCTGCGCCCCGGCGAACTGGCGGCCCGCCTCGGCGTGGAGGCCTCGCACGTCACCCGGCAGGTGCAGCAACTGGAGAAGGCCGGTCACGTGACCCGCGTCCCGGACCCGGACGACCGCCGCGCCCAGCGCATCCGGCTCACCGCCACCGGCCAGGACGCCATCGACCGCATCCGCGTGGCGAGTTGCCAGGGCATGGAGGTGGCCCTGGCGGACTGGTCGCCGGGAGAACTGCGTCAACTGGCCACGCTCTTCCACCGCATGGTCGACGACTTCCTCGACAAGGCCGAGGCGGACATCGAGGGCACGGACGCCTCGCACTCTGTCTGACGGCTGACGGCACGCGTACATCGACGGACGCGGGCGCGAAGTGACCTGTTCGTGAACGAGGTGCATGCGATGCACCGGATGGGCGAGGTGAACCGAGTGCATGGACCGGACGGGGCCGATGGACCGTACGGGAGCGGCGGCTGGGAATCGGCGCCCGCCCGTGGGAACGGGCAGCACGTCCTGGTCGTCGTCGAGGACCCCGCGATCGTGGAACTGCTCTCGACCACGCTGGAGTTGGCGGACTACCGGGTGACCGCGACGCGTACCGGCGTCGAGGGAATGACCCGGCTCGCCGAGCGCCGCTTCGACCTGGTCGTCCTCGACAGCGCACTGCCGGACATCGAGGACCTGGGCCAGGGCCGTCGTTTCCGCCCGGCCGACCGCCCCCCGGTGCTCTTCCTGACCGCGTACGAGAAGCTGGGCCGGCTCGTCCCCGAACTGGGCCTGGGGGAGGCGGACTACGTCACCATGCCGTTCCGCATCTCCGAAGTCCTCGCCAGGGCACACGTGTTACTGCGCGGCCGCAGTCCGGTGCGCCAAGGGCCGTGCTACGGCGATCTCGTACTCAACGACGCCACCTGCCAGGCCTGGCGCGGCCGGCGGGCGCTCGACCTCACCCCCGCGGAGTACCGGCTGCTGCGCCATCTGCTGGTCAACGCCGAACGGGTGCTGTCGAAGGAGCAGATCTGCCGGCATGTCTGGGGAGACGCCCGGGCCGGCAACGCGATCGAGAAACTCGTCTCCCGCCTCCGCCACAAGGTGGACCAGGAACATCCCCCGCTGATCCATACCCGCCGGGGCTTCGGCTACCGGCTCGGCCATTGACCCGAACCTCGCGCCCCAAGTCTGTGATCCGCGTCACGTCAGCTTTATGTCAGGTAACTGGCCGGAAGCTGTCAGTCCGCTCCTATTGCATGTCATCACAGAGGTCTCCAACCCTTCTCAGCCCTTCCTCCCTCGTTCCTCCCCCTCGTTCCTCCCCCTCGTTCCTCCCCCTCCTTTCTCCTGCTCCGCTCCGGCGGAGTCCCCCCACCGAGGAGTCACATGACCGAGACACTGGACGACACCGCGTCCGGCGCGGCGCAGGCGATGCCCGAGTTCCCGATGCCGAGGGCGGCGGGCTGCCCGTTCGCCCCGCCGCCGGGTGTGGAGGCGCTGCGTGCGGAGAACCCGCTCCGCAGGGTCCGTATCTGGGACGGCAGTGAGCCCTGGCTCGTCACCGGTCACGCCCTGCAGCGGGCTCTCCTCGCCGATCCCCGCGTCAGCGCCAACGACAAGAACCCTGGCAACTTCCCGTTCGTGACCGAGTACCGGCAGCAGATCGCGGAGTTCACCCCGGAACTCATCGTCAACACGGACGCCCCCGAGCACACCCGGCTGCGCCGGACGGTCAACGGACCGTTCATCATCAAGCGGATCGAGGCCATGCGGGCCCCGATCCAGAAGATCGTCGACGGTCTGATCGACGACATGCTGGCCGGACCCAATCCGGCCGACCTCCTGACGGCGCTGGCGCTGCCCGTGCCCTCGCTGGTGATCAGCGAGCTCCTGGGAGTGCCGTACGACGACCACGAGTTCTTCCAGAAGAACAGCAGCCTCGCGCTCGACCGTGCCGCGCCGCCGGAGGAGTCACGCGCGGCGAGCACCGCGCTGCACGGCTATCTGGACAGGCTGGTCGGTGAGAAGCTCGGCAACCCCGGCGAGGGAGTGCTGTCCGAGTTGGCGGGGCGGGTCGAGTCGGGCGACATGACCCGGAGCGAGGCCGTGCACATGGGCGTCGCGATGCTCATCGCCGGCCACGAGACCACCGCGACGATGATCAGCCTCGGCACCCTCGTCCTGCTGGAGAACCCCGGGCAACTCGCCCTGGTACGCGACTCCGAGGACCCGAAGACCGTCGCGGGTGCGGTGGAGGAACTGCTGCGCTACCTGAGCATCGTCCAGGTCGGCCTACGCCGGGTCGCCACCGAGGACATCGAGATCGGCGGCGAGGTCATCCGCGCCGGAGACGGCCTGGTCATCGACCTGCACGCCGCCAACTGGGACCCGGAGACGTTCCCCGGCGCCGAGCAGGTGGACGTCACCCGGCCCGCGCGCCAGCACAACGCATTCGGCTACGGCCCCCACCAGTGCCTGGGCCAGTCCCTCGCCCGCCTGGAACTCCAGGTCGTCTACGGCACCCTCTACCGGCGCGTCCCCACCCTGCGCCTGGCGACCACGGTCGACCGGCTGGAGTTCGACCACAGCGGCACCACGTACGGCGTCAAGTCCCTGCCCGTCGCTTGGTGACCGGCCTCCCCACAGGCGAACGTACCGAAAGAGCAAGGAAAAAGATCATGCGTGTGGAACTGGACGAACCGAAATGTGTCGCGTCGGGACAGTGCGTCATGGCCTCTCCGGAGGTGTTCGACCAGCGGGACGACGACGGTGTGGCGATCCTGCTGGCCGAGCGGCCCGGCGACGAACTCCTCGACGGGGTGCGCGAGGCCGTGGCGGTCTGCCCGGCGGCGGCGATCCGACTGGTGGACCAGTGAGGCGGATTCTCGTCGTGGGTGCCTCGGCGGCCGGACTCGCGGCCGTCGAGACACTGCGCCGGGAAGGGTACGACGGCACGCTGACCCTGGTGGGTGAGGAGCCGCACGCTCCGTACGACCGCCCGCCGCTGTCCAAGCAGGTCCTGTCCGCGGACTGGGATCCCGACCGGCTGGCCCTGCGCTCGCCGGCCGATCTTGACGTGCTCGACCTGGATCTGCGGCTGGGCTCCGCCGCGACCGGGCTCGATCCCGACGGGCGTGAAGTGCTGCTGGCCGACGGCACACGGGTGGCGTACGACGGTCTGGTCGTGGCGACCGGGGTCCGTCCGCGCCGGCTGCCCGGCGAGGGCGCCGCGCATGTGCTGCGCACCCTGGACGACGCGCTGGCGCTGCGGGACCGGCTGGGGGAGGGGCGGCGGCTGGTCGTGGTCGGGGCCGGGTTCCTCGGGGCGGAGGCCGCCGCGGTGGCCCGGGGCCTCGGCGCCGAGGTCACGCTGCTCGAACCGGCGCCGGTGCCGCTCGCCCACGCGGTCGGCGAGGAGGTCGGGCGGGTGCTGTCGGCGGCCCACCTGGAGAACGGCGTGGACCTGCGCACCGGGGTCGCGGTGGCCGAGGTGACCGGGGCCGGGGTGCGGCTCGCGGACGGTGAACTGGTCGAGGCCGACGAGGTGTTGGTGGCCATCGGTTCCGTGCCGAACACCGAGTGGCTGGCGGGCAGCGGCCTGACGGTGGGCGACGGGCTGGTGTGCGACGAGTACAGCGCCGCCGCGCCGGGTGTGTACGGGGCGGGGGACGTCGCCCGCTGGCACAACCCCTTGTTCGGTACGTCGATGCGGATCGAGCACCGGACGAACGCCGCCGAGCAGGGCATGGCCGTCGCCCGAAACCTGCTCGCCGCCCCGCAGGCCCGCAGGCCGTTCGCGCCGGTGCCGTACTTCTGGTCCGACCAGTACGACATGAAGGTGCAGGCGTTCGGGTATCTGCGCGGGCACGACGAAGTCGCCGTCGTCGAGGGCGAGTTGGCCGCGCGCCGGTTCGTGGTCGCCTACCGCATCGGCGAACGGCTGACCGGAGTGCTCGCCGTCGGTATGCCGCCGAAGGTGATCCGCGGCTGGCGGCAGGCCATCGCGGTCCGCTCGACGTGGCGCGACGCGGTGGAGACCACGACGGCGGTCACCGGAGTGTTGTAGCGGCACGAGCCGCCGGAGCCTGGCGCGCCCCACAGCGGCAGGGCCGCCGCACGACCGTGTCGACGTGGTGGCCGTCGGCGGCGGGCTCGGTCCGCCACGCCGGTTCGCCGGTCTCGCCGTGGGCCCGGACGGCTCGCTCCTCGTCTCGGCGAACGGTGAGGGGAGCGGGCCGCGGCTGTCCCCGCCCTCACCCTCACTGGTTCGCCGACACGACCGCGGTCACATGGCGTCGCGGACCTTGGCGGTGTCCACGAACTGCTCGAAGCGGACGATCAGGCCGCCGCGCACCTTGAAGTGGTGCGCCACGCGGACGTCGATCGGCTTGCCCGTGCCCTTGTTGGTGGCCGTGTAGCGGGCGAGGACGACGACGTTCTCGCCGTCCACGACGTACGTGTCGTCGTGGGCGGCCCAGCCGTCCCAGTCCGCGCCGAGCTTCTCCATCACGCCGGAGGTGACCCCGGTGGGGGTGCGGTAGGTCCCCGCGAGGGGGAAGCCCGCCATCTCGGTCCACTCCACGTCCGGAGCGAGAGTGGCGCGCAGGGCTTCGAGGTCACCGGCGGCCGACGCCAGGTACTGACGGCGTACGACGTCGGCGGGTGCGGTGGAAGTGGCGAAGGTGGTGGCCTGCCCGGTGGTCCGGTCGGTCATCGCGATCAGCCCCAGGTCATTTCGCCCTTGGCGACCTTGGCACCGATCTGGGCGGCGATGAGCATGCCGTTCTCGGGGTAGCGCTTGACCAGCGCCTCGGTCAGCGCGGCGCCGTCGGCGGCCTTGGCGAGCTCCTCCTCGAAGGCGACGAGGTACTCACGGGTGGCGGTGATGGCGCTCGCGTCGGCCGGAGTGCCGGGGAGGCGGTGGCCGGGGACGACCATTCGCGGGTTCAGCGCGGCCATCTCGTCGAGCAGGTCGATCCAGGCGGCGCGCTGCTCGGCCTTGGCGGTGTCGGCGACCCAGACGTGCTCCTTCTGGAAGAGCAGCACGCCACCGAGGAGAGCGTGGGACTCGGCCTGCCACAGGTAGTGGCGGTCGGGCAGCGCGTCGGTCCCGCCCCTGAGCTCGAACTTCTGGCCTTCGAGCGTGATGTCGCCGGTCAGGGGGGTGAGGTCGACCAGCCGGGTGGGCAGGTTCGGGCCGAGGGCCGCCCAGGCCTTGAGCTTGCCCTCGTAGGACTGCTTGATGTGCTCGATGACGATCGGGGTGGCGACGAACACGGCGTCGGGGAAGGCGTCGGCGATGACCTCGGCGCCGAAGTAGAAGTCGGGGTCGGCGTGGCTGACGAAGACGGTGGTCAGTGTCTTCCCGGAGTCCAGCACCTCGGCGGCCAGCCGGTGACCGTCGGCCCGCGTGAACGCGGCGTCGACCAGCAGCGCCTCGCGCTCACCGGTGACCAGGGTCGCGGTCTTGTTCTTGCTGCCTGCGGGGAAGTCCAGGTCGAGGACGGTGAATTCCAGCGCGCTCATGCGGAAAGCTCCTTGCCGTGGAAACGAACGTGGGGTGTGCCGTTCGCCTGCTGAAACAGTAGCTGACGTGTCAGATATTTCGCACCGCGGGTGTGGCGTAGGTCTCAGTGGCAGGATCAGCATCGCCCGGCGGGGGACGGGGCGCAGCCGCAGAGCGGCCGGGTGGGCGGGCCGCGGCCGGGGCGTGGGCGCCGGCTCATCGTCGTGCGCCTTCCGGTCACGGCATGATCTAGGCGAGTGGACACGGGGAGACGACCGAGTGGACCCGGGACGACAGAGGGGCGGCGCAGCCGTGGGTGAGCAGGCGGGGATCGCGACGGCGAAGGAGGCGGCGGACCACGAACTGATCGTGTCGTTCGGGCGGCTGCTGGGGGTGGCCAACCGGCTGGAGTACATCCTCGGGCGGGCGATCGAGGAGGAGTGCGGGATCAGCCACCTGATGTTCGAGGTGCTGCTGATCCTGGGCCGGACGGACGGCGCGGGGCTGTCGATGAGGGCCATCGGGCAGGAACAGGTGCTGACGACGGGCGGCGTGACGCGGCTGGTCGACCGGATGGCGGCGGCCGGTCTTGTCGAGCGGACCGACGATCCCAGCGACCGGCGCGGCCGGCTGGTCCGGCTCACGCCGCTGGGCGAGGAGACGGTGGTCCGTGCGTCCCAGGTGCACCTGGAGAACATCCGGCGCTACTTCCTCGACCCCTTGCCGGCCTCGCACCGGGACCGCTTCACGGACGACCTGCGGGTACTCGGGCATGCGGCCCGGGACGCGCTGCCGCGCCTGCGGTAGCCCCCGGCGAGCCCCTGGTGAGTCCTGGTGGTCGAGGGCCGAAGGGGCCCGTCCCTCGCGCGGCCCTGTGCGGTCCCGCGCGCCGGAATTCGCCGGGCCGTGTCGGTGCTGTGGGTGATACTGCACCAACCGCTATCGAGGGGAAGCGCCATGCCGGATTCCGGGGCGTCCGTCAAGACCGGCTCGCCTGGTACATCCGGCTCGCCCGGCACATCCGGCACGCCACCGTGGCGGCTCCTGCTCGCCTACGTACGCCCGCACCGCTGGGCGCTGTTCGCCGGTGCCGTTCTCTCGCTGGTGACCGGGGCCGCCGGGCTCGCGCTGCCGCTGGTGGCGCGGTCGCTGATCGACGACCTGGGGCACGACCGGTCGATAACCGGTGCGCTGGTGGCCATGTCGGCGCTGGTGGTCGTCAACGCCGGGCTCGGGGCGCTGGGTTCGTATGTGCTGCGGTACACCGCCGAGTCCGTCGTGCTCGGTGCCCGGCGTGCGCTGGCCTCGCATCTGCTGCGGCTGCGGATCACCGCCGTCGACCGGAGCGAGCCCGGCGATCTGATGGCCCGGATCACCTCGGACACCACGCTGTTGCGGGAGGTCACCACCGATTCGCTGGTCGGCCTCGGCACGGGCGGGCTCACGCTGGTGGCGACGCTCGTGATGATGGGCTTCGTCGATCCGGTGCTGCTGGGTGTCACCCTGGCGGTGGTCCTGGTCGCGGGCGCGGTGATCGGCGTGATCGTGCCGCGGATCAACCGGGCCAGCAGGCAGGCGCAGGACGCCGTCGGGGCGATGGGCGCCTCGCTGGAGCGGACCCTCGGGGCGCTGCGGACCATCAAGGCCTCGGGCGCCGAGCACCGCGAGGAGCGGGCGGTGCACGCGGCGGCCGAGGAGTCGTGGCGGCAGAGCGTGCGGGCCGCCAAGTGGTCGGCGCTGGCCGGCAACACGGCCGGTCTTTCGATGCAGGTCGCGTTCATCACCGTGCTCGCCGTGGGCGGGGCGCGGGTCGCGACCGGGGCCGTCGACATCGGCACCCTGGTCGCCTTCCTGCTGTACGTCTTCTACCTGATGGCGCCGATCCAGCAGGTCGTCGGAGCCGTCGCCCAGTACCAGAGCGGGTCGGCCGCCCTGGCCCGCATCGAGGAGGCCCGGCAGCTGCCCGCCGAACCGGCGGCCGAGCCCGCGCCACTGCCCCTGCCCGGCGCCGAACCCGCCGCGATCGCCTTCGAGAACGTCCGGTTCCGGTACGCCGACGACCTGCCGTACATCCACCACGGCGTGACGTTCGCCGTCCCGCCGCGCGGCATGACCGCCTTCGTCGGGCCGTCGGGCGCAGGCAAGACCACCGTGTTCTCGCTCATCGAGCGGTTCTACGACCCCGGCACGGGCACCATCACGCTGGACGGCCGCGACCTCACCGACTGGGACGTGTCCCAGCTCCGGTCCGCCATCGGCTACGTCGAGCAGGACGCGCCAGTCCTCTCCGGCAGCCTCCGCGACAACCTCCTGCTCGGCAATCCCGAGGCCGACGAGGGCGATCTGCTCAACGCGCTGAAGACCACCCGGCTCGACTCGCTCGTCGACCGGCTGCCGAAGGGTCTCGACACGTTGGTCGGACACCGCGGCACCAAGCTCTCCGGCGGTGAGCGGCAGCGCGTCGCCATCGCCCGCGCCCTGCTCCGACGGCCCCGGCTGCTGCTGCTCGACGAGGCCACCAGCCAGCTCGACGCGGTCAACGAGGCCGCGCTGCGCGACACCGTGGCCGATGTCTCCCGTACGACCACGGTCCTGGTCGTCGCCCACCGGCTGTCCACGGTCACCATGGCCGACCGGATCGTCGTGATGGACGCCGGGCGGGTACGCGCGGTGGGCACCCACCGTGAACTCGTGGGCGCCGACCCGCTGTACGCGGAACTCGCCGCCACGCAGTTCCTCGCGGCCACCGACGACGGCGAGGGCTGACGCCCCCCGCGACGACGGCTGACGCCCCGCCGGGAAACCCCGGCCGTCACGCGGTCACGGGCCGTTACGCGGTCACGGTCTTCGACTTCTCGACCGCCGCCGCGAGTTGCTCGATGCGCGGCGCGTACCCGGCATGGCTGAACCGCTCCTCGTTGGCCCACGGGATCGTCTGATCCGCCCGTACGGCGGGCAGGCGGGCCCAGGTCGGCTTGGTCTTCGTCAGCTCGGCGGGCTGGAGGTTGCCCGCCCGGTTGTCGACGAGGATCAGATCGGCCTCGTACATGTCGGCGTTCTCCCAGCTGAGTTCGTGCCAGAAGCCGCCCTCGCCGGTTTTCGTGGGAATGACGAACTCGACGCCGAGCGACTTGTAGTAGCGCAGATCCGTGAAGGCGTCCGGGGCGGCGACGTACAGAATGTCGGCCGCCCCGGAGATCGCCATGACCTTCAGGGCGCCGCGCGACCTGGCGGCCCGGCGCAGGCTCTCCGAGGCCGTCTCAAAACCCTTCTTGGCGGCGGTGACCTTGTCGGCCTTCACATCGGCGCCGAGGGAGGCGGCGAGTTCGGTGAAGCGGGCGATCACCTGTGTGAGCGAGCTCTCCGCGGTGCGGATGCCGACGCTGGGAGCGAGTGACCCGATCTTCTCGGCCGACTCCTCGGGGACGTACCAGAGCGCGGGCGGGACGGTCATCTGGGCGATCAGGAGGTCGGGCCGCAGCGCGGCGTACCGCTCGACGTTGAACTGGGGATAGGTGTTGCCGAGGATGGTCACCTTGTCCACGTCGACACCGCCGGCCCGGGGGTCGGGCTCGCCGTCGGCCAGCTTCGTGGGGCCGAAGACGCCCGTGCACTCGACGCCGAGGTCGTGGAGGGCCGCGGCCGCGCCGATGTAGGCGACCAGCCGCTTCGGGGTGCTGTCCGCCCGGACCGTCGTACCGCGGTCGTCCTTGAAACTCCAGGCCCGGCCGGTCGCCGAGCCCTCGGCGTCCCCGCCGTCGCCCCCGTCACCCTCACCGTCGCCGCACGCCGTGAGCAGTCCGCCGAGGCCGAGGGTGCCGGCCGCGGTGAGGACGCCGCGGCGGGAGAGTGACGAAGCGGCGGCCGGGCGCGGCGAGTTCATGGGCACTTCCTTCGGCGAGGGGCCAATGGCGACTTAGGGTACCCTAACCTCTCGCTCGGGTGTGCCCCTTCCCGGCGAGACGGGATCGAACGTCAAGAAAGGGTGCTTTCCCGCCGACAGGCCAGTCCCCATAGGGGTTCCGGGGCTTGGATCGAGGGTTTTCCCCGTATCCGCGGGATAAAGGCTCCCCCTATTGTTCGAGCCACAGTTGACCCACAGGTAACCCCTGAAAGGTCGCTCGCGCTTGGCCGGCCGCCGCGCCTGCTCGATTGCACCCCCGCCGCTTCGACGACGAAGCGAATCGAACGCGCCCCTCTGACCAAGGGGTGACCGCAGCTGCTCCGCACCGCCCTTCCGCGCTGCCCGGAGCCGGCCACGAAAGGCACACTCTTGCGCACTCAAAGACCTGCGAGACGGAAGCTCATATCCGTCGCCGCGATCTCCGCGACGCTGCTGGCCGGGACCGCCACGTCCCTCGCGCTGGCCGGCCCGGCAACCGCCGTTCCCACCGAGAAGGCCGCGAAGACCGCCGCCGCGGCCGTCGCCGCCCCGGCCGAGCGCCTGATCGTCGGCTACAAGTCGGGCGCCACCGAGGCCAAGTCGAACAAGGCCGCCTCCGCGGACGCCGAGGCCAAGGGCAAGGAAGCGGGCGAGAACCTCGACTTCCAGCGCCGCCTCGGCACCGGTGCCGCGCTCGTCGACCTGGGGGAGAAGCTCAGCAAGGCCGAGGTCGCCGACGTCGTCGCCGAGTACCAGGCCGACCCGCAGGTCGCATACGTCGTGGCGGACCGCCTCAACAAGCCGCAGGCGGACCCGAACGACACCGAGTACAGCAAGCAGTGGGACCTGTTCGAGACCACCGCGGGCATGCGCGTGCCGGGTGCCTGGGACACCGCGACCGGCACCGGCGTGACCGTCGCCGTCATCGACACCGGTTACGTCACGCACTCCGACCTGGCCGCCAACGTCGTGGCCGGCTACGACTTCATCTCCGACACCGCGGTCTCGGTCGACGGCAACGGGCGCGACAGCAACCCGGCCGACCCGGGCGACTGGTCCGCCGCGAACGAGTGCCAGGCCGGCGACCCGGCCAGCACCTCCTCCTGGCACGGCACCCACGTCGCGGGCACCATCGCCGCCGTCACCAACAACAGCAAGGGCGTCGCGGGCATCGCGTACAACGCGAAGATCTCCCCGCTGCGCGTGCTCGGCAAGTGCGGCGGCTACGACTCCGACATCATCGACGCCATCACCTGGGCGTCCGGCGGTACGGTCTCCGGCGTCCCGGCCAACGCCAACGTCGCCAAGGTCATCAACATGAGCCTGGGCGGTGGCGGTGCCTGCACCTCCGCCACCCAGACCGCGATCAACAACGCCGTCAGCCGTGGCACCACGGTCGTCGTCGCGGCGGGCAACAGCAACGCCAACGCGGCCAACTACTCGCCGGCGAGCTGCGGCAACGTCATCTCCGTCGCCGCGCTGAGCCGCACCGGCGCCAAGGCCTCATACTCCAACTTCGGTTCGGTCGTGGACATCGCGGCCCCGGGCGGCCAGACCAGCACCGGCACCGCCAACGGCATCCTGTCCACGCTCAACTCCGGTGCGCAGGGCCCGTCCTCGGAGTCCTACGCGTACTATCAGGGCACCAGCATGGCCGCCCCGCACATCGCGGGCCTCGCCGCGCTCGCCAAGTCGGCGAACTCCTCGCTGACCCCGGCCCAGATCGAGTCGGCGATCAAGACCAACTCCCGTGCCCTGCCCGGCGCCTGCTCGGGCGGCTGTGGTGCCGGTCTCGCCGACGCCACCAAGACGGTGCAGGCCGTGAGCGGCTCCGGCGGCTCCACCGGTACGACGTTCGCCAGCACCACCAAGGTCGCGATCCCCGACGCGGGCTCGGCCGTCGAGTCCTCGATCGCCGTCACCGGCCGTACGGGCAGCGCCCCCTCGGCCCTCCCGGTGGCCGTGGACATCACCCACAGCTACCGCGGCGACCTGGTGATCGACCTCATCGCCCCGGACGGCACGGCGTACCGCCTGAAGGCCTCCAGCACCTCGGACTCGGCCGACAACGTCAGCGCCACCTACACCGTGAACGCCTCCAGCGAGACCGCCAACGGCACGTGGAAGCTGCGCGTCCAGGACGTGGCGTCCTCGGACACCGGCAGCCTCAACGGCTGGAAGCTGACCTTCTGATCATCCGTCAGTGACGGTTGACCGGACGGCCGACCGAAAAGCCACCCCCCACAGGGTGGGCCGCAAGGCCCCACAGGGGCGGTCGACGCGAGCGGGCGTCGGCCGCCCCACCTTTCATTCCGTAGCAGGATGGTGGAAGCGGCGCGTCCGGGACAGGATGCCGGGATGAAGGGTGATCTGTTTTCCAGCGAGTACATGGTGCAGCCGGCCACCGCGGTGGGCATGAGCGTGCACAACGCCAAGTCGGTCAAGTACACGGTCAACGGCGAGATGCTCGCCCGGCAGGGCGCGATGATCGCCTATCGCGGCAACCTGCAGTTCGAGCGCAAGGGCCAGGGAGTCGGCGGCATGCTCAAGCGGGCCGTCACCGGCGAGGGGCTGCCCCTCATGGCGGTGCGCGGGCAGGGGGAGGCCTGGTTCGCGCACGAGGCGCAGAACTGCTTCATCGTCGACATCGACCCCGGCGACGTCTTCACCGTCAACGGCCGGAACGTCCTGTGCTTCGACGCCTCGCTGAAGTACGAGATCAAGACGGTGAAGGGCGCGGGCATCACCGGCGGCGGCCTGTTCAACAGCGTCTTCACCGGGCAGGGCTCGCTCGGCCTCGTCTGCGAGGGCAACCCGCTGGTCATCCCGGTCTCGCCGCAGCAGCCGGTGTACGTCGACACGGACGCGATCGTCGGCTGGACGGCCAACCTCCAGACCTCGCTGCACCGTTCGCAGTCCATCGGCTCGATGATCCGCGGCGGCTCGGGCGAGGCGGTCCAGCTGATGCTCCAGGGTGAGGGCTATGTGGTCGTACGGCCGAGCGAGGTGACACCGCAGAAGGCCCAACAGCACTGATACGAGCCCCTGTCGGGGCCGTCTCGTTGAGCTGCGGGCCTTCGTGCGGGGACGGCTATCCTCCGCTCGTCCGGCGGCGGCGCCACAGAACGGCGGCGGTGCCGGCGGTCAGCAGCGCGGCGGTGCCGGCCGCGGCGGGGAGCAGCACGTCGGTACCGGTCGAGGCGAGTGAACCGTCACCGGTGGTGGTCAGTGAGCCGCCGCCGGTCGTCGACTGCGCGCCGCCGCCGGTGCCGCCCACGCTGCCTCCGCCGGCGCTCGGGCCGTCCACGGGAACGATGGTGCCGGTCCCGGTCGGGTCGGTGCCCGGCCCGGTGTCGCCGGGATCCGGGTCGGGTGTCCCGCCGGAGGGAGTGGGCGAGGCCGACAGCGAGGGCGACGGTGACGCCGAGTCGGACGGTGACGACGACGGTGGCGTGGAAGGCGAGGACGAGGGCGGCACCGGTGCCCGGAACGTGGTGAGCGAGGCGTCGGCCGGGCTCGCGACGAACACCGAATCGCCGCCCGGTGTCACCGCGATGGACGAGCTGCCCAACTGGCCGCTGTAACCCGGCAGTTCGGCGCCCTTGCCGGTGTCCTTCAGCGTCGCCGTGTCGTACACCGAGAGCTGCCCGACCCCGTCGCCCTCCTCCGGCGGATTGCCGAAGTCCTGCCACACCGCGAACGCCTGGCCGGAGCGCGGGTCGACGGCGACATCGCCGATGGAGTCGCCGGGCTTCGCCTCGAACGTCGCGGCGAGCTTGCCGGAGGAGATGTCGTACACCTCCAGCGCGGTACCCCGCCCCGCCCACAGCACCCCGCGCCCGGTGTCCCACTCCAGAAAGGACACCGCGGCCCCCGCGCCGAGCGGGATCTCCTTGCCGTCCAGCGCGAACCCGGCCGAATCGACCCTGCGCAGCAGGCTGTTGGCGTTGTCCGCGACCCAGATCTGCCCGGCGGCCGTGTCGACGGCGAGCGGTCCGCCGGCCGCCGGCAGCGTGAGGGAGCGCTCCACGGTCACCGCCGTCTCGCCGACGGCGACCTCCTCAAGTTTCGTCCCCCGGACGACCACCACCGTGCCGTCCTTCGCACCGGCCTTGGCCTGCGTGATCGACGTGCCGGTGAGCCAGCCCCCGCGGCCCGCCGGGTCACCGTCCTTCGCGGCCGCGATGCCGCGCAGCCCGACGAGATAGCGCACGCCGTCGCCCGGCAGCGGTCCGGCGAACCGCTTGGCCGGGAGCTGCGCGGGCTGCCCCGTGCTGCCGGGGGAGTTCCGCACCCGGTTCAGCACCTGCCCCGACTCCGGGTCGACGACGTAGAGCCCCGCCAGGCTCTCGCCCGTGGTACCGGCGACGGTGTCGGCCCCGACGTACAGCTTGCCCGACTCGGGGTGCAGCAGCAGGTCCATCGGTTTGCCGACGGACGTGCTGCGGGCCGACTGCTCGTATCCGTCGGGCTCGGGCGGGTCCGCGGCACCGGCGGCACCGGCGGAGGCGCTGACGACGACGACCGTCAGGACCACCCCGGTGATCCCGGCGAGAGCGCCCGCCGCCCGGGGGCGGAGCAGAGCGCTCCGCCCCCGGGCCCCGAAGGACGCGGTCACGAGAAGGAGACCGGGAGGTAGACGTCGTACGAGCGGTTGCCGCTCGCCATGTGGTCGGCGCGCGTGATGATGGCGCAGTCCACGTCCGTGCCGCAGACCTGGCCGGCGGCGATGTTCGGGTTGACGTGCACGCTGACGCTGAACGAGCCGCCGGTGCCGTAGCGAGAGCTGTTCGCGACCGTGCCGCCGCCGAGGTTCGACACCCAGTGCGAGGCGCCCGTCGTGCCCGACTGGTCCGCGCCGCCCAGGCAGGGGGTCGGCCGGGTGGTGTACGTCGAGGGGTCGCCGGGGACGACGCCTTCGGGGATCACGCACAGGCTGACGTAGACGCCCTGGGCGGTGTTGTAGCCGCTGCCGGAGACGGTGATGTTCTGTCCGGCGGACGACAGGCCGTCGGGAGCCGTCAGGGACAGGTTGTACGTCGTCCCGCTCACCGTCACCGACCGGGTGGCGGTGGCGGCCGAGGCGGAGGTGGCGAGCCCGACTGTCAGCGCGGCGGCGGTGGCGCCGACGGCTGCGATACGGGTGGCACGGGCGAACAGGGCGGGTCTCATGGGCAGTTGACCTTTCGAAGGCGTTCGCTACTTAGGTAAGGCAAACCTAAGTTGCAGGTCAATGGATCGTCAACCCTTGCCTCGGGAGGTTTCCCGGGACCCAGGGGAGCCGGGAGGTCGGAACGCTCGCGTCACACCCGCACCGCGAATGTGCTTTCGCATTCACCGAAGAGGTGCGGGAACGGCGCATAAGTGTGTGGTGATCACGTCAAGATCCGGGCATCATGCGCGCATGCTGACGCGCCGGGTCTCCACTCGTACGGGAAAGTCGATCGCCGCCGTCATCGCGCTGGCGATGGCCGTGGTGGCCTGCGGTGGTGACTCCGACGACTCCGGCTCCGGCGGCGAGGGAGGCAACGGGCTGGAGAGATCGAGCATCACGGTCGCCGCGCTCCCGCTGGCGGACGACGCGCCGCTCTATCTCGCGCAGAGCCGGGGCCTGTTCGAGAAGGAGGGTCTCGACGTGCGGATCCAGCCCGTCCAGCAGAGCATCCAGGCGCTGCCCGCGCTGGCGAAGGGACAGGTCGACGTCATCGCGAGCGCGAATTACGTCACCTTCCTCCAGGCCCACGAGAAGGGCACCCTCGATGTCCGCGTCCTCGCCGAGGGAGCCAGGGTCGCGCCGCACATGATGGACGTGCTCGTGCCCGAGGACTCGGACATCAGGAGCGTCGCCGACCTCAAGGGCAAGAAGGTCGCCGTCAACATCCTCAACAACATCCAGTCACTCACCCTGAACGCGATCCTCGACGAGCGGGGTGCCGGGCGGCCCGAGTACCGGCAGATCGCCTTCCCGCAGATGGGCCCCGCGCTGGAGAAGGGTCAGGTCGACGCCGTGCACGCGGCCGAGCCCTTCAACAGCGCGATCCAGGGCGAGTTGAACGCTCGCGTGCTCGTGGACGGCGGCTCAGCGCCCGTGGAGTCCATCCCGATCAGCGGGTACGTCACCACCGGCCGGTACGCCGCCGAGAACCCGAAGACCGCGGCCGCCTTCCAGCGGGTCATCGCCGCGGCCGCGAAACTCGCCACGCGTGATCAGCAGGCCGTCCGCGCGGAACTGCCCAAGTACGCGAAGGTCACCGACGATCAGGCCGAGTCGATCCGCCTGCCGGCCTACCCCGCGACGACGGACGTGGACCAACTGAGCCGGCTGACCCGGCTCATGAAGGAACAGGGCTTGTTGAAGAAGGCGATCGACCCGGGGACGCTGCTGGTCGAGTGAGGCGGTTCGTGGGGTTCGCGGGCGGTCGCCCGTGGGCAGCGGCTCGTTCGACGTGACTTGTGTGACGCGATTTGTGCGGCGTGACGTGTGTGAGGTGGCGTGGGTGAGACGGCGGCAGGAGCTGCTGCTGGGCGGGCTCGGCGTGCTGCTCGCCTTCGGGCTGTGCGAGGCGGTCAGCCGGGCCGGACTCGTACGCCGCAGTTACCTCCCGCCCGCCTCCGAAGTCCTGGCCCGCGCGGTCGAGTTGGCGGGCGACTCCGTCTTCCTGGACGGCGTCGGCGCCACGATGCGCGCCTGGGCGCTGGGCCTCGGCCTCGCCTGCGCGATCGCCGTTCCCCTGGGCCTGCTGCTCGGCAGCGTGCCCGTGGTCGACGAGGCGGTCCGCGCCATCGTCGAGTTCCTGCGGCCGCTGCCGTCCGTCGCGCTGATCCCGCTGGTGTCCCTGCTGCTCGGCTCCGGAACGGAGACGAAGGTCGCGCTCATCACGTACGCCTCCGTCTGGCCGATCCTCTTCAACACCGTCTACGGCCTCGGCGAAACCGACCCTCTGGCCAAGGACACCCTGCGCGCCTTCGGCTTCGGCCGCCTCGCCGTCCTCCTCCGCGTCGAACTCCCCGGCACCGCCCCCTTCATCGCCGCCGGCATCCGCGTCTCCGCCGCCATCGCCCTCATCCTCGCCGTCGCCACCGAGATCCTGGCCGGCTTCGGCGAGGGCCTGGGCATCTTCATCGCCCAGTCGGGCCTGGCGACGGACGGCACGCGGGACGTACTGGCGGGGGTGGTGTGGGCCGGTGCGCTGGGGCTGGCGATCAACAGCGCCCTGGTGTGGGGCGAGCGCAGGCTGTTTCCGTGGACACCGGAACACCGGGAGCGGCTCAGCCTTTCAACCCGCCCAGACACCACTCAGCCCGTCCGGCGTTTGAGGACGAGGCCGTCCAGGCCGATAGGGGGGTCTGGGGGCGCAGCCCCCAGGGATGGGACGGGTAGGGGCGGCGGGGGCGAAAACCATACGGCCGACGGCGGAGCCGAACGGTGACCCGGGCCACCGCGGCTCGGGCCACCGCGGCCCGAGGCGCCCTGCTCCGCTGGACCGTACTGGCCGCGGCCGTAGCCGCCTGGCAACTGGCCGCCCACACCCGTGACAGCATCTACTTCCCCCCACCCCACGAAATCGCCCGCCACACCTACGACCTGTGGTTCTCCGGCCCGGTCACCCACGTCTTCCTCACCACCGCGGCCATCGACAACATCCTCCCCAGCCTCGCCCGCATGGCCACCGGCTTCATGATCGCCGCGGCGGCCGGCATCGCCCTGGGTATCGCGCTGGGCCGCTCCCGCCGCGCCTACGCCCTCTGCAACCCGGTCCTGCAGTTCGCCCGAGCCGTCCCGCCGCCGGCCCTGGTCCCGGTCTTCGTCGTGGTCTTCGACTTCGGCACGCCCATGCAACTCGCGTCGATCGTCTTCAGCGCCGTCTGGCCCGTACTGATCAACACCGCGGAAGGCGCCCGGAACACCGACCCCCTACGCCTGGAAGTCGCCGCCGTCCTACGCCTGACCACGGCCGAACGACTGTGGCTCCTGCTCCTGCCCTCCGCCCTGCCCCGCATCTTCGCGGGACTGCGCCTGAGCCTTTCGCTCTCGCTCATCCTCATGGTCTTCTCGGAACTGCTGCCCGGCACGGCCAACGGCATCGGCTTCACACTCACCGACGCCCAGTCGCGCTCCGACCTGCTCACGGTATGGGCCGCACTGGTACTCCTGGGCGCCCTCGGATACGTACTCAACACCGGCCTGCTGGCGGTCGAGAAGCGACTGCTCGGCAGAGGGAGGCCCGCATGACGGAAACAGGATCGGGAACGACAGGTCAGGAGGGGCGGCTTCGTGCGACGCGTGCGACGGGACCGGCCCGGACGACAGGGACGGTCCTGGAAGCCGTCGTCCGGTTCTGCCGCGAGACCGGCATGACGACCGTCTTCGGCAACCCCGGCTCCACGGAGCTACGGATGTTCCGCGACTGGCCCGACGACTTCACGTATGTGTTGGGCCTACAGGAATCCGTCGCCGTCGGTATGGCCGCAGGACACGCGTTGGGCACAGGCCGCGCGGCTCTCGTCAGCCTTCACTCGGCGGGCGGCGTCGGCCACGCACTGGGTGCCGTCTTCAACGCGTACCGCGACCGCGTGCCCCTCGTCGTGATGGCCGGCCAGCAGTCACGCTCCCTGACCCAGCTGAGGCCGTTCCTCGGCGCCGACGATCCGGTCCAGTTCCCGCGCCCGTACGTGAAGTCCAGCCGCCAGCCGGACCGCGCCGCCGATGTGCCCGCCGTACTCGCCGAGGCCCACCGCATCGCCATGTCGCCTCCCCGCGGCCCCGTCTTCGTCTCCGTCCCCGAGGACGACTGGGACCAGCCGGCCGCCCCCGTCGAACCGCGCACGGTGCACAGCGCGTTCACCGCCGACACGAGCGCGCTCTCCGCCCTGGCGGCGCGCCTCGACGCCTGCGAGCGGCCCGCGCTGGTCGTGGGGCCGGGAGTCGACGACGAGTACGCGTCCGCCGAGGTCCGCGCCCTCGCCGAACGCACCCGCGCCGCCGTCTGGATGAGCCCGATGTCCGGGCGCTCCGGCTTCCCCGAGTCGCATCCGCTCTTCCAGGGCTTCCTGCCGCCCGCCGCCGACCGGCTGGTGTCCTGCCTGGAGCCGTACGACGTGGTGGTGGCCCTGGGGGCGCCCCTGTTCACGTACCACTTCCACACGGAGGGCCCGCCGCTGCCCGCCGACACCGAGCTCTTCCATCTGGACTGCGACCCCGGGCAGGCGGCATGGCTGCCGACGGGCACGAGCATCGTCACGACCCTCAAGCCCGCCGTCGGACAACTCGCCGCGCTGGTGGGGGAGTCGGACCGCAAACCGCCCCCGCCGCGACCGACGCCCGTTCCCGGGCGTGCGGTTACGGGTACGGGCCTGATCACGCCGGAGCTGGTTCTCGACCTGGTCCAGGAACGGCTGCCGCGTGAACGCGTCCTGGTGGAGGAGGCGCCCAGCCATCGCGACGCGCTCCACGCGCGCGTGCGGATCGATCAGCCGGGCGGGTTCCTCACCACCGGCAGCGGGGCGCTCGGCTGGGGGCTGCCGCTCGCCGTCGGGCGCGCGCTGGCCGACCGGCGTCGGGTGGTGTGCGTGGTCGGCGACGGCTCGGCGCTCTACTCCGTGCAGGCCCTGTGGACCGCCGCGCGGCACCGGGCGCCCGTCACGTACGTCCTCCTCGACAACGGCGGATACGCCGCCGTACGCGCCCTCGGCCGCCGAATCGACATCGCGCCCGTGCCAGGGACGGACATCGGGGGTATCGACTTCGTCCAGGTCGCTGCGGGCTTCGGCTGCCCCGGGGCGTACGTCGAGCGGCCCGCCGACCTGCCCGTCGCCCTGGACCGGGCCCTGTCCGGCCACGGAGACGACGACGGGCCCTTCCTGCTCCATGTCCGCGTCACCGGCGGTGGCGACGGTGTGCCCGACCCCCGGGACAGGTGAACGACCCGCATGCTCCGTCTCGACGCCCTCGGTCAGTGGTACGGGGATCACCCGGTCCTGCGCGACATCAGCCTCACCGTCCCCGACGGCCAACTCCTGTGCGTCGTCGGGCCGTCCGGGTGCGGCAAGTCGACGTTGTTGCGGACCATCGCCGGGCTGCTGCCCACGCGGGACGGGGCCGTCACCATCGACGGGGAGCCTGTCACGGGGGTGCCCGACCGTCTCGCCGTCGTCTTCCAGGACTACGGGCGCTCCCTGTTTCCCTGGCTGTCCGTCCGGGAGAACGTCGCGCTGCCCCTGCGGAGGCGGGGCATGGGGCGGGCCGAGCGGCGGGACGAGGCCGAGCGGATGCTGGAACGGGTCGGTCTTGGCGGCGCCGGGCGCCGGCATCCCTGGCAGCTCTCCGGCGGTATGCAGCAACGGGTCGCCATCGCCCGTGCGTTGGTCTGCCGCCCCTCGCTGCTGCTGATGGACGAACCCTTCGGTTCCCTGGACGCGCAGACCCGGGAGGACCTTGAGGATCTGCTGCTCGGGGTGCACCGGGCGGAGGGGACGACGATCGTGTTCGTCACCCACGACATCGACGAAAGCGTGTACGTGGGGGACCGGGTGGTCGTCCTCTCGGCCGGTCCCGGTTCGAGGGTCGTACTCGACCTGCCGGTCGCGCTGCCGGAAAAGCGGGACCAGATCGGAACGCGGGGACTGCCGGAGTTCGTGGCGCTGCGGGCGGAGGTGGGACGGGCGGTACGGGGTTGAGTCTTTCGCCCCCGCCGCCCCTACCCATACCCGTCCCCTGGGGGCTGCGCCCCCAGACCCCCGCAATCGGCCTGAACGGCCTCGTCCTCAAACGCC